>JAEKLU010000392.1 GCA_019509685.1 Mesorhizobium sp.
GTCTTGCCGAGGGCATCGTCATTGCTCCAGGCACGATGTTCAGCGCCACGAACCACTTTCGCCACTGCATCCGGCTGGGGCTCGCCGGCCACTGGGACGATGCCCATCGCCATGCACTGCGGCGTGTGGGCGCGTTGGCGGAGGCCATGTCAACGCCGCGCTGAACGGCTGGTGCGTTTCTTCTGGCCGTGCCCGAGGCTTTGGAGGTACGCGCCGAACATGTCGGCCATGGCGTCTGCGTAGGCTTCGATCTCCGCGTCGGTTCGCGGGCTTTCCGAGAACTGCTTTCCCACCGCGCTGAACGTCGTCGTGATCAGGTCGCCGGCCAACGCGCGCGTGGCTTCGGAGGCATCGGGCAGGGCCTCTTGCATGAAGGCCTGCACGGTGCGGTCTCCGGCGGCCCTGGCCTCATGCGCCTCGGGTGCGTCCCGGTAGAGCGGGGCGGCGTCGCTCAGTGCCACGCGCATTCCGGCTTCTTCGCACTCCGAGCGGATGAAGGCGTGCACCAGCATGCGCAGCCGCTCCAGCGGCGGCCTTTGTGCGTCGTCGAGGATGCCGCACAGCATCTCCGTCGTCTGCCGCCATTCGTCGCTCTGGAGGCGAAAGAGGATCGACGCCTTGTTCGGAAAGTACTGATACACCGACCCGACACTGACGCCGGCCCTCTCGGCCACTCGCGTAGTGGTGAAGCGGTTTGCGCCTTCCTTCGCCAAAACCTGAAGGGCGGCTTCGAGGATCGTGGCGACGAGCCCGGTCGAGCGGGCCTGCTTTGGCTGTCTTCTAGAGGAGATCGGTGCGCTTCGGCGTTCGGTCATCGGTGGGGTTCGCAACGCGAATAGGAAATGTGAATGTTCCTTCATATTATGAGCACTCGTTCACTCCAACACGAAGACCCCTGTGACAACCCTGACCACCACACCGCTCGAGCCCTTGCTGGAGCGCCTGTTCGAAGAGGCCGCCGCCGCGTCGCCTGCAATGAGCTCCGCAGTCGCCGATCTCTCCAGCGAAGAGCGCACGCGCCTGATGCGCAGCAAGACCGACTACCTCGACTTCTACGCAAAGCTGAAGGACGTTCCGCTCCCCGTCTCGCGCGAGACGGGCGCGCTGCTCTACATGCTGGCGCGCAACAGCGGCGCGCGAACCATCGTCGAGTTCGGCACCTCGTTCGGCATCTCGACCCTGCACCTCGCCGCGGCCCTTCGGGACAACGGCGGCGGCCGCCTCATCACCACCGAGTTCGAGCCGTCCAAGGTGGCGAGGGCCCGCCAGAACCTGGCGGCCGGCGGCCTCGACGACCTGGTCGAAATCCGCGAGGGAGACGCGCTGCAGACGCTTGCCGCCAACCTCCCGGATTCGATCGACCTGCTGCTGCTCGACGGTGCCAAGGCGCTCTATCCCGAGA
>JAEKLU010000167.1 GCA_019509685.1 Mesorhizobium sp.
CCTATCTATTTTCGCAATTCCGGACGGAAAACCGCAGTGCACTTTTCCTGGAATTGCTCCAGTCAGGCACGATGCGAGCGGGAAAACAAATCCTGCCGCGCGCAAGCACGCCTGGCAGGAGTCATCAGCCCCCAAGGGCAGTTTCGGGGGAACCCCATCCCCATTTTTGAGGACGCTAAACGGTGACCTCGTGGCGGTCAATCGGCTCGTATCATCACGACCGTCACCGGCTTGGCGTCGAGCGGATCGATCAGATGGCGTCTGTCGGGCATGAACAGCAACCGCTCCCCGACGAAGATGCGCGCCTGCAGCGTATAGATCCGGCCCTGCTCAATCGCCTTGGGGTCGAAGCCGATCTCGAATCTGATCGGCACCTGCCCGGCGGGCGCTATTCTACGCTTGGCGATCACGGCCGGCGGCCTGTCGGCCGGCGAGATGGCGGCGAGTTCCACCATCAGCACGGCATCGGGCGGCAGCGCGATGCGCTCGCGATAGGTCACCTCGCCGGCAATGGTCTTTTCGCCGGCATTGGTGATCTCCGGCACGGCAAGCACGCCAACCACCAACGGCACCAGCCCGAAGATGAAGAATTCCGCGATCCTGTCCAGCACGGGACTGCTCCGCCAGGCAAATCAAACCGATGTTCAGGCTTGGGTCGGATTGCGGTCGTTCGATGGCGTGGATGCTATTCGCTGGATTTCGTCCAGCGGCCGGCCGCCTTGTCGTCGGCTTCCTTGGCCTCGACCCAGCCGCCCTCGGAGCCATCCACAAGATGCTCCTTCTTCCAGAAGGGCGCGCGCGACTTCAGGTAGTCCATCAGGAAATTCGCCGCCTCGAAGGCCGCCTGCCGGTGGGCGGACGCCGCCACCACCAGCACGATGTTTTCGCCCGGCGCTATTTTGCCGTGGCGGTGAATGACGGTCAGCCCCTGCAATGGCCAGCGCCCGGCCGCTTCCGCCGCGATGCGGCCGATCTCGGCCTCGGCCATGCCGGGGTAATGCTCAAGCTCGAGCGCCGACAGCGTGCCTTGCTCGTCGCGGCACAGGCCGGAGAAAGTGACGACGGCGCCGATGTCGGCGCGACCTTCGGTCAGCGCCGCAATCTCGGCGGCGACGTCGAAATCCTCGCGCTGGATGCGGATGGCGGGCACGACCGCGCCGGCCATCTCAGCCCCCGGTCATCGGCGGAAACAGCGCGATCTCGCGCGCGCCCGCGATTTTCTCGCGGTGGCCAACATGTTCCTGGTTGATGGCGACGCGGATGACGTCAGGATATTGCAGCGCGTGCTCATATTCCTCGCCGCGCGCCTTCAGCCAGCGCAAGAGGTCGGCCACCGTTTCGATGCCGGCCGGCAGCTCGACGTCCTCTTCCGGTATGCCGATGCGCTCGCGCACCCAGGCGAAATAGATGAGCTTCGTCGACATCTCACTCGTCCATGATGTGCTTCAGGCCGGCGCGGAAATAGTCGTAACCGGTGTAAAGCGTGACCAGCGCCGCGACCCACAGCAGCACCAGGCCGGTCTGCGTGGTCAGCGGAAAGATCTTGTCGCCGGCCGGACCGGCAAGCAGGAAGGCGATGGCGACCATCTGGATGGTGGTCTTCCACTTGGCGAGCTGGGTGACCGGCACCGAGACCTTCAGCGCCGCCAGATATTCGCGCAGGCCCGAAACCAGGATCTCGCGGCACAGGATGATGATCGCCGCCCACAGCGACCAGCCGGCAATGCCGGCATGGCGGTCGGTGTCGGCGGCCAAAAGCAGCAGGCAGGTGGCGACCAGCAATTTGTCGGCGATCGGATCCAGCATCTTGCCGATGTTGGAGGTCTGCTGCCAGGCGCGCGCAAAATAGCCGTCGAAGTAATCGGTGATCGAGGCGAGCAGGAAAATGACCAGCGCCGACCAGCGGGCGAAGTCGGACGACTTCAGATGGCCTTCGAGGAAAAAGCACAGCACGACCAGCGGCACCGCGACGATGCGGGCATAGGTGAGGATGTTCGGCAGGTTGAACGCGCGCTGGGCCATGTGGTCTCGGGAAACTCCTGCGTCTGTCGTACTCAAATCAGAAGCCAATGTAGGGGGTCAACAGGCGAGATTCGATTGACCAGGCAAAAATAGCATTTGTAGCGGCGGCGGCCTCGCCACCTCTTGGGCCAGGCCGTCAAACTTCCGTGCCTGAAAGCTGGCCCTCAGCTCTCGTGAAAATGATTGTAGACCAGCTTTGCCACGTGCTCGGAAATGCCGTCGACCTTGACTAGGTCCTCGACCGCGGCGCGGCTGACCGCCTTGGCGGTGCCGAAGGCGAGCAGCAGCGCCCGCTTGCGGCCGGGGCCGATGCCGGCGATCTCGTCGAGCGGGCTTTTGACCATCTCCTTCTTGCGCCGCGCCCGGTGCGAGCCGATGGCGAAACGGTGCACCTCGTCGCGTAGGCGCTGGACGAAATAAAGCACCGGGTCGCGCACCGGCAGCATGAAGGAGTCCCTGCCCCTGACGAAAAAGCGCTCGCGGCCGGCGTCGCGGTCCGGCCCCTTGGCGATGCCGATGGCGACGACCCGGTCCTCGATACCGAGATCGGCAAGGATCTGGCGCACCGCCGTCATCTGGCCCTGGCCGCCGTCGATCAGGATGACGTCCGGCCAGGCCGGGAAGCTGCCCGTGCCGGTGACCAGGTCTTCGTCGCCGGCATCCTGAGACTCCGGACCTTCCGGCCCCGCGGGCTTCTGCTCGTCGCCATGTTCCTTGATCAGTCGCGAAAAACGCCGCTGCATCACCTCGCGCATCATGCCGAAATCGTCGCCGGGCGTGATGTCGGTCGAGCGGATGTTGAACTTGCGGTACTGGTTCTTCACGAACCCTTCCGGACCGGCGACGACCATGGCGCCGACCGCGTTGGTGCCCATGATGTGCGAATTGTCATAGACTTCGATGCGCGTCGGCGGCTTTTCCAGGCCGAAGGTCTCGGCAAAACCGGTGAGCAGCCGCGCCTGCGTCGAGGTTTCGGCCAGCCGGCGCCCGAGCGCCTCGCGCGCGTTCTGCAGCGCATTGTCGGTCAGGTCCTTCTTCTCGCCGCGTTGCGGCACGGAGATCGTTACCTTGCGGCCGGCATGGGTGGAAAGCGCCTCGGCGAGCAGGTCCTGCTCCTGCGCGGTCTGGGACAAGAGCAGCGTGCGCGCCGGCACCTTGTCGTCATAAAACTGCGCCAGGAACGAGCCCAGCACTTCCGATGCTTCCAGCGCCGGATCGGCCTTGGGGAAATAGGCGCGATTGCCCCAGTTCTGGCCGGTGCGGAAGAAGAACACCTGGATGCAGACCTGGCCGCCTTCCTGGTGGATGGCGAAGACGTCGGCCTCCTCCACCGTTTGCGGGTTGATACCCTGATGGCTCTGCACATGCGAGAGCGCGGCAAGGCGGTCGCGATAGATGGCGGCGCGCTCGAAGTCTAGCTCTTGCGACGCCTGCTGCATGGCGGCCGAGATCTCGGTCTTGACCTTCTGGCTGCGGCCGGAAAGGAAGTCCTTTGCCTCGGAAACCAGTTCGGCATAGCCCTCATGCGAGATCTCGCCGGTGCACGGACCGGCGCAGCGCTTGATCTGGTAGAGCAGGCAGGGCCGGCTGCGGTTCTCGTAGAAAGAATTGGTGCAGCTGCGCAGCAGGAAGGCGCGCTGCAGCGAATTGATGGTGCGGCCGACCGCGCCGGCCGAGGCAAACGGCCCGAAATAATCGCCCTTGCGCGAGCGCGCGCCGCGATGCTTGTAGATGCCGGGCGAAACATGGTCGCCGGTCAACAGGATGTAGGGGAACGATTTGTCGTCCCGCATCAAGACGTTGAAGCGGGGCCGCAGCCGCTTGATGAGGTTGGCCTCGAGCAGCAGCGCCTCGATCTCGGTGCGGGTGACGACAAACTCCATCGTCGAGGTCTCACGCACCATGCGGCCGATGCGGGCGGTGTGGAAGCGCCCCTGCGCGTAATTGGTGACGCGCTTCTTCAGGCTGCGCGCCTTGCCGACATACAGCACGTCGCCGGCGGCGTTCATCATGCGGTAGACGCCGGGCGCGTTGGGCAGCCGCTTGACCAGCGTCTGGATCACCTCGGCGCCGAGCATGCCGTCGGCATCGCCGGCATGCGGCGTCCAGTCGATAGCCGTGAAGGCGACATCGGGACCGGCGAGCACGGCTTCCGGCTCGACGATCTCCTCGGCCGCCTCGTCCTCGATGTCGATATCGGGGTCGAGATCGGGCGGCATGTCGTCGGCGGGGCCGCCGCTTCCGTGTTTTCGGGTTATGGGACTCATTCCACCATGCCTGTCACATCGGGCGTCTGCCACGCAAGATGCTGGCCGCCATCGAGCGCGATCATCTGGCCGGTGACCGAACGCGCCTGCCAGAGATAGCGGATGGTGGCGCCGAATTCCGACAATTGCGGGCCGCGCTTCAGGATCAGGCCCTCGACCTGGCTGTCGAAATCGTGGTCGTCCTGGCGCGCATTCTTCAAGGTCGGGCCCGGACCGATGGCGTTGACGCGGATGCGGGGACCGAGCGCCTGGGCCAGCATCTGCGTTTGCGTCCACAGCGCCGACTTCGACAGCGCATAGGAAAAGTAGCGCGGCGTCGGCCGCCAGACGCGCTGGTCGACGATGTTGACGATCAGGCCCTCCGCGCGCTCAGGCAAGGCACGGGCGAAATTCTGCGCGAGCAGCGCCGGGGTCTTCACATGAATGGCGAAATGGCGATCCCAGGCCTGCCAGTCGAAATCCTCGACACTGTCGTCAACGAACAAAGAGGCGTTGTTGACGAGCAGCGTGATCGGCCCGAGGGCTGCCTCCGACTGGCCGACGAGGTCGCCCACCGCATCCATGTCGGTAAGATCGGCGGCGATCACAACGGCGCGGCCACCCTCGCCCCTGATTTTGTTTGCCAGAGCCTCCGCCTCGGCGCCGGAACGATTGGCGTGGATGGCAACAGCAAAGCCGTGCGGACCCGGATTCGGGCGCGACGTCAGCGCAATATAGGTCGCGACATCCCTTGAACCAAGCGGTGTGCAGCGCAACATAATTAGCCTGCTGACATTTCGCTGTTGCGAAGATGCAACGTCAACTTTCGGCCTCATTCGCGCCAGGGAATGACCCAAGTTCAGGTTCGCTTCAGCCGCATTTCAGCACGACATTCGGAACCGTAGAGCGCCAGGCCCGTTTATCCCCCCGGACGGGCCGGGGCGTTCAAGGACAAACAAGCCTAAGTGTCTTGTGGCTTAAGGAGTATAATAATGAAGACCAATCTCAAATTCGCGCCGCTTGCCGCCGCGCTCGGGCTGTTCGCCTTCGCCGGTACCGCGTTTGCGGCCGACGTCGTTTCCGAAGAGCCGCCGGCGCCCGCCCCGGTTGCCGAACTTCCCGTCGCAGCCTGGGCCGGGCCCTATGCCGGTATCAGCCTCGGCTACGGCTTCGGCGGTCACGCCAATGCCAAGGACCAGGGCGTCAACGTGAAGACCAAGGGCTTCGTCGGCGGCGTTTTCGGCGGCTACAACTGGCAGCAGGAAAACTTCGTCTACGGTGCTGAAGCCGACCTCGGCTACAACGGCACCAAGGGCTCCAGCAACGGCATCGACGCCAAGTCGGGTCTCGAAGGTTCGCTGCGCGCCCGTCTCGGTTATGCCGTGAGCCCGGAAATCCTGATCTATGGCACGGGCGGTGTCGCCGCCAAGAACCAGAAGATCGAGGACAGCGTCACCAGCTTCAGCGACAGCAAGGCCGTTGTCGGCTGGACCGCTGGCGCCGGCACCGACATTAAGATCACGGACAACGTGTTCGGCCGTGTCGAATACCGCTACACCGATTTCGGCAGCCACAGCTTCGGCAACGAAGGCAAGGTCAAGTCCTCGGACAACCGCGTCACCTTCGGCGTCGGTATGAAGTTCTAAGTCTTCAGAGACAAGACACGGAAAAGCCGGGCCTCGCGCCCGGCTTTTTTTGTGTCCGCGCTATCCCTTTCCCTGTCCCCAAATTCCCCGGTTTCGAGCGGAATGTGCGGCGATGGAAACTGCCAATCTCCCCACTCGTGGTGGAGAGCAGTTGTAATCACCCCGGCACGCAGCCCTTCAATTCGGGAAACTTCTCATCGAACCGGGCGGCCCAGCGCACGAGCCGGCCGCGGCCCTTTTCCCATTGGCCGGCAAAACGCAGCGCGAGGTAACCGAGGCAGGCGCGCAGCGCCATCTGGCCGGCGGTAATCTTCTTCGGCAGTTTCGGGGGATCGGCGTTGAGCAGGTCAAGTGCAGCGGTGATCTTGCTCCACTGTCGGTCGAGCCAGGGCTGATAGACAAAAGTCTCGGGCCGCGTGCGCCGCTCATAAACCATCGACAGCGCGCAGTCGCAGATGCCGTCAGCCAACGCCTCCAGGACTTCGGCGTCGAGCCGCTTGTCGGAATTGCGCGGGAAGAGCGCGTTCTTCGACAGTCGGTTGAGATGTTGGGTAATAGCGCGGCTGTCGTGGACCGTGCGACCGTCGTCGAGCACCAGCACCGGGATCTTGCCCAGCGGATTGGCCGTGATCAGCTCGGCTGGCTTGTCCTCGGTCTTGACCGGCACGAGGTCAATGGCAATGCCGGCATAGGCGGCGGCCATGCGGACCTTCGAACTATAGGGAGAGGTGGAGGCGTAAAGCAGCTTGGGCATGATCGGTCCCTGGTTGTTTGCCGACACTGTTGACCGATCCCGACCGGCAGGACAACGGCCAGCGCCGCGAAAACTTGCCGCCAGCCGGATGGCCGAATGCGTTGCGGCTATTTCAGAGACCGCTCCATGATCACGGTTCGCTCGTCGCCGTGGTAGCTGTCGCGGATCGCCCGGAAGCCTAGCCTGGCATAGAACGGCTCGGCGGTGACCGAGGGGACGGCACGGTCAGCGTCGCGACGCCATCCGCCCGCGCTGCCTGCTCGACTTCCGACATCAGACGCCTGCCGACGCCATGGCCCTGGAACGGGGGATCGACAAACATGGATCGAACAGTCTCGCCATCCAGGCTGGCGGTGCCGACGAGCGTTTCGCCGATGATGGCGACGAAGACCTTGCGCTTCCTGAAGAACTCGAGCATCGCCGGCGGGCTGAAGCTTTGCTCGACACGGGCGATGATGTCGGGCGCGTAGTCCCTGGCATTGGTCTCCCGCAAGGCGGCGATGATGACGCGGCTCACCACGTCCGCATCCTTGTCGGTTGCCCGACGAATTGTCAGCGCCAAACTCATCGCAACACCGGAACGGGCGATCGTCGCTGCGAGCTTTGCCGGAGCAGACTCGCTGCGGCAACAAAAAAGCTCCCGGAAGTTTGCCGGGATGGCAAAATTCCGGAAGCTTCAGGAGCGTGCGCTCCAACTTCGCCCGTTGTCATGCCGAACTGGCGAGAGGGGCACCGACGGCGCCCACCCTCACCTGTCGCAGCCAACGGAACGAGGCTACGCGATTACTTCTTGGCGGCCGGCTTCTTTGCCGGAGCTGCCTTCTTCACTGCAGCCGGTGCCTTGGCGGCGGCGGCTTTCATCGGAGCCTTGGCGGCGGGCTTGGCCGCTGCCTTGGCGGCCGGCTTGGCCGCAGCCTTGGCGGCCGGCTTCTTGGCGGCGGGCTTGGCCGCTGCCTTGGCCGCAGGCTTCGCCGCTGCCTTGACGGCTGGCTTGGCTGCTGCCTTCGCTACCGGCTTCTTGGCCGCCGGCTTTGCTGCTGCCTTGGCCGGAGCCTTGGCGGCTGCCTTCGGTGCCGCTGCCTTCTTCACTGCAGGTTTCGCGGCAGCCTTAGCTGCCGGCTTCTTTGCCGGCGCTTTCGCCGCCGGCGCCTTGGTTGTCGTCTTTGCCATGCGATGCCCCTTGCGTTTTGCCTAAGGTCGTGAGTGACCCGGCGTGTTCATGCATATCTGACTCGCGACTGTCTAGCCAGCGAAGCAACACAATGATTTTCAGTTATTGAATTTTGGTTACTCGAGACGCACGATGATGCATGTCGTCGCAAAATTGTGAGCAAATCTATCACTTTCCAAGTGGCGGCCTGAAGGAGAGATTTTCCTGCATCTTCTATCGCCGGATCATCCATCCGGAAGCCAGGAGATCTTGATAAGAGAATGTGAGCTATGCACTCGCAATAGACAATTGCCCCATCAACACCAGTTTGATCTTGTCCAGTGACAATATCTGCAGGTGAACCGACCCAAGCCGGAGATGTCACCGCAACGAAAGCTTGGGGTTGTAAAGTGAGCCCTATGCTCACGTTCTTAGGCTTCAAACTATGGCCTGCGCGGCCTCGCGCGCACCGGCTAGGCGGCGCGCCGGTTCTGACCTGTGGAGATGGACGGCATAAGTGTCCCAGGGCGGCGAGACCAGGATGGCGGCCAGCATGCGGCCGATCTCGCCGCGATGATAGCTGCCATGCAGGACGACATGCGTCAGCATCTCCTGCCTGGTCAAGCATCCCCGGTCGCCATCGGTGAAGGTGAAGGCGACGGGCTCCGCAAGCTCTTGTTCCGAAACGGTTTCGAGATAGTCGAGGTACCAGCGGTCGGTGGCAGTCATCGCGCTGCGCAGCGCGGCCGGCGCCGGCGTCTCCTCGGTGTTATCACTCGCATAGCCATGGGCGACGCCGGCCAGATGCGCGGCGAAGATGCGCGACACGACATGGATGTGGTTCATCAGCCGGATCGACGCGTGACGCTGCTGCGCGTTGCTCGACGGATCGAGACCTTCGAGCTTCTCCAGGAATTCGTCATTCGCCCATGCCTGATAGACAAGCAGGCTTTTCAGCAAGATCCTGGCGCTCATCTGCGGTCTCCGTTTGCGGTGTCGGTCGAGGCTATTGCGGGCGCAAAGCCGCGCCGCTTTTCCTGCAATTGCATTGAAATCGAATGTGAGTATCCTGTTTATATTCTCGGGGAACCGGCCAGGATGTCTACTCGCATTGCAAAGCCAGCTCCGCGCATGCGCAAGGCGCCGCGCCAGGCGCGTTCAATCGCTACCGTCGAGGCGATCATCGAAGCCGGTGCTCGCGTTCTGAGCGAGCTCGGCTGGGCGGGCTTCAGCACCAACAAGGTGGCCGAGGCCGCGGGCGTGAGCATCGGCTCGCTCTATCAGTACTTCCCTGACAAGCTCGCTTTGGTCGAGGCGATTCGGCGTCGCCACTTCGATCAGGTGCTGTCGGTGATTCGCGAGGCGGCGGCGGATCGCAAGCCGCTCAGGCAGTTCGCGCGCGAGTTGGTGCGCGGCATGATCGCGGCGCACTCGATCCACCCGACGCTGCACCAGGTGCTGCTCGACGAGGCGCCTGGCGACCGCGGCTCACGCGCCGCGCATGCCTCGTTCCAGGCGCGCTACCTCGAACATTACACGGCGGCGGTGGCGCAGTATCGCAGACGCCTCAAGGACACCGAGACGATGGCGCGCGTGCTGTCCTCGGCGATCGAGGGCGTGATCCACAATGCGGCGCGCCGCGACATGCTCGAAGCGCCGGACCTGCAGAAGCAACTCGTCGAGCTGGTCTCGGCCTATCTGTCGCCCGCGACGCGCTAACCGTCGAAACGCCGGCGCCGGCGTTGCTGTCGTCGTTCAGGATCGTCGCGACAAGAACAGAGCGATCGCCGCTGCCGCCGCGCCGAACAGGCAGGCTAGCCCCATGCCGAATAGGCAAGGCCGGCGATGCCGGAGCCGCAAGCGCCGCCCAAAATCATCGTCGCCATGAAGATCGTGTTCAGCCGGCCGCGAGTTGTCGGATCAGACTGCGCGGCGAAATCGAGCAGCAGCACGCCGATGATCATCGCCGCCAGAGCAAGGCAAGCAAAGCCATTGCCGATCCCGGCATGTTGCCGGTTTTGCCGTCCAGGTCGGTGTCCATGCCTGGTGCTCACACTTGATAGCCGAGGCAGATGGCGCCAAGCGCGACGACGGCGCAGGCGCCGATGCGTCTTGGCGTCAATTGCTCGCCGAGAAAGAACCGGCCGATGAAAGCGGCAAAGACGACGCTGGTTTCGCGGATGGCGGTGATCGGGCCTGCGGGACCGAGCGCGAAGGCCGCGACGACCGCGCCATAGGCCACAAGCGCGAAGAGACCGCCGC
>JAEKLU010000168.1 GCA_019509685.1 Mesorhizobium sp.
CATGGGCTCTCGGCCGAAGAGGCGCCAGGCGTCGCGCGTTTCCTCAAGGAGTTCGTGTGATGGCGACGCTGCTGCGCGACGGCGCCACGCTGCTGGTCAGCGATACGGGCAAAGGTCTCCCAGTCGTCTTCCAGCATGGACTTGGCGGCGGTGAGGCGCAGGTCGCGCAGACCTTTCCCACCGGCTTCCGGCGCGTCACGCTGGAATGCCGCGGCCATGGCGGATCCGGGCTTGGCGACCGGCGGCCATTCTCGTTCGAAATGTTCGCCGACGATGTCCTGGCGGCCGCCGACCAGGCCGGCCTCGACCGTTTCGTTGCTGGCGGCGTCTCGATGGGCGCGGCGATCGCGCTGCGGCTGGCCTGCCGCCATCCCCGGCGCGTCGGGGGCCTCATCTTGGCCAGACCGGCATGGACGTTTTCGCCAGCGCCGCCGAACTTGCAGCCAATCTCCGAGGTCGCCGGGCTCATCCTGGAGCATGCGGCGGACAAGGGACGCTCGCTTTTTGCACAGTCCGATACCGCCATAAGGCTCTATCGCGAGGCGCCCGACAATCTCGCCTCGCTGCTTAGCTATTTCGATCGTCCCGATGCCAGGACATTCGCGCAGGTGCTTGCCAACATCGCCAGCGATGGGCCCGGTGTTTCGGAACGCGACGCGGCCGCGCTTGAAGTCCCCACGCTGATCCTGGGCAACGCGGTCGATGCCCTGCACCCGCTATCGGCTGGCTATGCGTTGGCCGCGGCAATTCCCAACGCGATTTTCGCCGAGATCACGCCGAAGGCGGCCGACAGCCAAAGGCATTTCAGCGAGCTGCATACGCAGATCGCGAGCTTTCTTCAGCCTCAATCAAAAGTCCGGAGCCTCATTGCGTCATGACCAGCAAACCCCTCTCCGGCCCCGCCGCCATCGCTGCCCTGCCGCGCGACCGCCTGCTTGGCGAGTTCTCGCTGTGGTCGGCGGATCTCGCCAATATGGAGCGCGACCTGAAGCGCATCGAAACGCATTCAGATCTTCACCACATCGACGTCGCGGATGCCCGCTTCACGCCGGGCTTCCTGTTCTTCCCCGACATGGTGGCGCGTATCGCCAAACTGACGGCCAGGCCGATCCATGTGCATCTGATGGTCGAGGCCGAGATCGTCGAGGCGCAGACGCGCCAGTTCATCGAAGCCGGCGCCGACCTGATCACCATCCACGCCGAGAACGGCGAGGCAGGCCTGCGCGCGGCAAGGCTGGCGCGCGAACTCGGCGCCGAGGCCGGCGTGGTGCTGCGGCTGGAGACGCCGGTCGCGGCCATCGTTCCGTTCCTGCCCGAGGTCGCTTTCGTGACGTTGCTCGGCACCTCGATCGGCGTCAAGGGACAGAGCCTGTCGGAGAAAGCCTGCCCACGCCTGATCGAAGCGCGCATGCTGATGCGGCAGGCCGGACGCGAGGCCGACATCGTGCTTGCCGCCGATGGCGGCATCCGCCACCAGACGGTGCCTCTGCTGCGGGCCGCCGGTGCCGACACGGTGGTGCTCGGCTCGCTCGCCTTCGGCGATCCCGACCTTGCTCGGCGCATGGCGTGGCTGCACGGGCTGAAGGCAGCCGCCTGATGAGCACGCTTGCGCTGGCCTTCGACCTCGGCGGCACGGAGCTGCGCGGCGCGCTGGTCGAGCGCGGCGGCGAGGTTGTCGCGCGCGTCTCGGAACCGACAATGGCCGGCGCCGGCTCGGAAGCGGTGATCGGCCGGATCATCGCGCTCGCCAACAAACTCCTCGACGACCATCCGCAGGCCAAGGTCGTCGGCATCGGCGCGTGCGCGCCCGGCCCGCTCGATCCCAAGGCCGGCATCGTCATCGGGCCTCCGACGCTGTCGGGCTGGCACAATGTGCCGCTGATCGACATCCTCGGCCGCCAGTTCGGCCTGCCGGTGCGGCTGGAGAACGACGCCAATGCGGCCGCACTCGGCGAATGGCGCTTCGGCGCCGGCCGCGGCACCAGTTCGCTGGTCTTCGTCACCGTGTCGACCGGCATCGGCGGCGGCGTGATCGCCGATGGCCACATCTATCATGGCCGGCGCGGGCTGGCTGCCGAGATCGGCCACATGACGATCACCAGTGAAAGCGATCGCTGCTTCTGCGGCAATGTCGGCTGCTTCGAGGCGGTTGCTTCAGGCACCGCGCTCGGACGGCAGGCGACGCGGCTCGCAGCGCCCGGGGACGGTTCGTTGCTCAGGCGTCTTGCCGGGAATAGCGACGTCTCGGCCCGGCATGTCGTGGAAGCCGCGCGCGCCGGCGATGCGGCCGCCCTGCAACTGATCGAGGCCGAGGCGAAGTGGCTCGGCATCGGCTTCACCAATCTGCTGCATCTCTACTCGCCCGACCTGATCGTGATGGGCGGCGGGCTGTCCAACGGGTTCGACCTTTTGGCGCCGGGGATCAGGGCGACCATCGATCAGCGCGCGATGCACGCCTATCGCGACGTGCCGATCGTGCCGGCCGAGCTTGGCGACCGCGCCGGTCTCGTCGGCGCTGCCAGCCTGATCCTGTGGGAGGGCGAGCCGGGCACGGCGCTTTCGATGGTGCAGAACGAAGAGGCCAAGACCGGCGGACCAGCCGGTGCTAGAGCCGGATGATTTAGGGAGGCAAGCCATGGCTGAGCTCAAGCTGCGCGGCGTGCGCAAATCCTATGGATCGGCGGAGATCATCCGGGGTATCGATCTCGACGTCGCCGACCGCGAATTCGTCGTCTTCGTCGGGCCGTCCGGCTGCGGCAAGTCGACCTTGCTGCGCATGATCGCGGGCCTGGAAAAAATCACCGCAGGCGACCTCACCATCGATGGCGCGCGCGCCAACGACGTCGATCCTTCGGAACGCGGACTTGCCATGGTGTTCCAATCCTACGCGCTCTACCCGCATATGAGCGTCGCCGACAATATGGGCTTCGCCCTGAAGATCGCCGGCGTGCCGGCCCCCGAGCGCGAGCGCAAGGTGAAGGAAGCGGCCGATGTGCTGCAGCTTGCGCATCTGATGGAACGGCGGCCGAAGGCGCTGTCGGGCGGCCAGCGCCAGCGCGTCGCCATCGGCCGCGCCATCGTGCGCAACCCGAAAGTGTTCCTGTTCGACGAGCCGCTGTCGAACCTCGACGCGGCATTGCGCGTCTCGATGCGGCTGGAGCTGATGCGGCTGCACGAGCAGCTCAAGGCGACGATGATCTATGTCACCCACGACCAGATCGAGGCCATGACCATGGCCGACAAGATCGTGGTGCTGAATGCCGGCAGCATCGAACAGGTCGGCTCGCCGCTCGATCTCTACAACCGCCCTGCCAACATTTTCGTCGCCGGCTTCATCGGCTCGCCGAAGATGAACCTGATCAAGGTGAAGACGACCGCGGCTGGAAGCGACGGCGTCGGCGTAAGCCTGCCCGGCGGCAAGTCGCTCACGGTGCCTGTGGCGGCTGGCGGCATCAAGCCCGGCGACGAGCTGCTGCTCGGCATGCGGCCGGAGCATCTGAAGATCGCGCCCGACGGCCTGTTCAAGGGACAGGCAGCACTCGCCGAGCGGCTGGGCAGCCTGACCATCTTCCATGTCGAGGTGACGCCGGAGGTTTCGCTGGTGGTGCAGGCCGAAGGCGGCGACGCGACGCCGCTGCACGCGCCGATCGCGCTCGATATAGCGCCATCGGCCTGCCATCTGTTCAATGCCGACGGGCAGGCGCTGGCGCCGCTTCAGCGGACCTCAGTTTAGTCCGCCTCGATTTGCTCAGGCCCGCTTCGGGATTTCCCTGTTCTCGAGCAGCAGCGTCAGCCCCATGGCGACGAAATAGAGCGCCGCCACCCAGAGGAACATGACGTTGAAGCCGCTGGAATAGTGATCGAGCACCACCGCGCGGATCGCGGCCGGCAGGCTCGCGGCGATATGCGGGGTGAGCCCGTTCAGCCCTTGCGGCAGCAAAGCGGCCGCGTCGGCGGGAAGCTTTGCCGTCTGCCGGTTCAAGGCCCAGATCATCACCGCGCCGTTCAGCGCCAGACCGAGCGACGCACCGAGCGTCCGCGCCTGGGTGATCAGCGACGTGACCGCACCGATGTCCTGCAGCGGTGCTGCCGCCTGGATCGCCACGATCAGCACCTGGAACTGCAGGCCCATGCTGACGCCGAATGTAGCCATCATCGCCGCCAGCACCCAGATCGGCGTATGCTGGTTGGTGAAGACAAAGCCTATCATCAGCAGGCCGCCAATAGCCATCGCCACCACCGGCATCCATTTGTAGCGTCCGGTCGCGGCAATCACCCGCCCGGCAACGATCGAGATGACCATCGACGTCAGCGACGCCGGCAGGAACAGGAAGCCGACTTCGGCGGGGCTGAGACCCGTCAGCGTCTGCATGTAGAGGGCGAAATAGAAGAACATGCCCAGCGTCACCGTGCCGGCGACCAGCGACACGCCCGAGACGATGCTGACCGTGGAATTGCCGAACAGCCGCAACGGCACGATCGGCTCGTCGGCCCGCCGTTCGACCATGATGAACAAGGCGATGGCGACCAGCGCCAGAACCGGCAGCGCGAAGGTGAAGAGATCCGGCCCGGACGGGTCGAGCACATGATAGCCCCAATAGACGATGGCCGTCGTGCCGATGGCAAGCAACGCGCCGCCCAGATAATCGACGTGGTGCTTCTTCTCGTTGAAGCGGCTGCGCATGGCGAACGCCAGCACCGCTATCACGACGATGCCGATCGGCAGATTGACCAGGAATACCCAGCGCCAGCCGAACAGGCTGGTGATGTAGCCGCCAGCCAGCGGGCCGAGCACCGACGACAGCGCGAACACCGCCGAGCTGTACCCCTGGTACTTGGCGCGGTCGCGCGGCGAAAACAACTCGCCGATCATGGCGAAGGCCGAGACCATCAAGCCGCCGCCGCCAATGCCCTGGAGCACGCGCGCCGCGATCAGGCTCTCCATCGACCACGCCATGCCGCAGACCAGCGAACCGAGCAGGAACAGGCCGATCGCCGTCAGCACGACGTTCTTGCGGCCATACATGTCGCCGAGCTTGCCGTAGAATGGCGAGACCGCGGCGGTCGAGAGCAGATAGGCAGCGCCCACCC
>JAEKLU010000169.1 GCA_019509685.1 Mesorhizobium sp.
CATTGGTATAGACAGTGGCGGCGCCGAAGCCGCTGTCGCCCATGCCGTCGAGATAGGTGATCTTCATGGCGCCCATCACCGGATGCGGCGTCCAGCCGAGAAAGGCGATCCACTCATTGTTCTTCATCGACTGTTCGGCCTGCGTCAGCATGCCGGCTTCCGAGGATTCGACGAGCTCGAACCCATCGAGATTGTCCTTCGGGTTCTTGATCATGTCGAGGATGATGCGGTTGCCGTCATTGCCGGCTTCGATGCCGTAGATCTTGCCGCCGAACTTGTCCTTGAACTTGCCGATATCGGTCAACGACTTGACGCCGGCGTCGGCGACATAGGTCGGCACGACGATGCCATAGCCCGCGCCGGTCAGGTTGGTGCTGATCGTCTCGACCGAACCGTCGGCGGTGTAATCCTTGATGTCATTGGTCATCGACGGCATCCAGTTGCCGAGGAAGACATCAAGGTCCTTGTTCTTGAGCGACGCCATGGTCACCGGAACCGACAGCTGGATCGTCTGCGGCTCATAACCGAGCGCGGTGAGCAGGACGGAGGCGACGCCGGTCGTCGCCTGAATGTCGGTCCAGCCGACATCGGAGAGACGCACCGCCTTGCAGCTTGCCGGATCGCCGGCGTAAGCGGCGGTCGTGGACAGCAGCGCCGCCAGGCCGAGGCCGACGACGATAGATTTCATACGCGACATGAACTTTCTCCCATTGCAATTTTTGCGGCAAAGCGAAGTCACGGTTCTTGCGCCCGCCTTGTTTCGTCAGCCAAACACCATTTTGATGTTGTTTCAAGCGGCGCAACATCACGATGAACGGCGCGCACTGGCCATTACGCGACATGACAGGTTTTTGAACGACATGGAGTTTTTGGTGGACGGATCGAGCGCCCCCTCCCCGCGCGGCGGCAAGTCGGCTTAAAAGAGCGTCATGGCCAAACTCTACTTCCACTATGCGACGATGAATGCCGGCAAGACGACCATGCTGCTGCAGGCGTCCTACAATTATCGCGAACGCGGCATGTCGACGATGCTGTTCGTCGCCGGCCACTATCGCAAGGGCGACAATGGGCTGATCTCGTCGCGCATCGGCCTTGAGGCCGAGGCCGAGATGTTCCGCGACGGCGACGATCTCTTCGCCAGGGTTGCCGAGCATCACGAACATGCCGCGGTGCACTGCATCTTCGTCGACGAGGCGCAGTTTCTCGAGGAAGAACAGGTCTGGCAGCTCGCCCGCATCGCCGACCGTCTGGGCATTCCGGTCATGTGTTATGGCCTGCGCACCGATTTCCAGGGCAACCTCTTTCCCGGCTCGCGCGCGCTGCTGGCGATCGCCGACGACCTGCGCGAGGTGCGCACCATCTGCCGCTGCGGCCGCAAGGCGACCATGGTCGTGCGCCTCGGCCCCGATGGCAAGGTGGCGAAACAGGGCGACCAGGTGGCGATCGGCAAGGACGTCTATGTCTCGCTCTGCCGCAGGCACTGGGAAGAAGAAATGGGCCGCGCAGCGCCCGACGACTTCATCGGCTTCGTCAACGGCTGAGGCAGGTTCCGGTGGCCGGGACACGCCGCATCGGAAACCGCCAGCCAAGCCGCACGCCCAGTGTCGCCAGCGCAATCAGCACCATGCCGGCGGCCTGCGCCGGCCCGAGCGGATGCGCGTACAAAGCCCAGTCGATGATGATGGCGACAACCGGATAGATGAAGGTGATGACGCCGATCACCGGCGTCGTCAGACGCGGAAAAGCCGAATTCATCAGCACATAGGCGATGCCCGTGTGCAGGACGCCGATCCCGGCGAGCCAGCCCCACGATGCCGACGGCATAGGATGGCCGATGTCGGCGAACGGAGCGAGCATCACGACGCCGACCAGCGTCTGGCAGAGCACCGTGATCTCCGCGCGCTGCTGTCCAAGGCCCTTGGCCAGGATCGTCGCCACCGCATAGAGCAGGGCTGCGCCAAGCGTCAGTGCGATGCCAAGCGCCCACTTGGCATCGGCATGGCCATGCGTGACCACGAGGCCGCTGGCCAGGACGACGCCAAGGAACGCGCCGAGCATCCACAGCATCTGGTCGAGCGAGATGCGCTCCTTGAGGAAGACAACGCCGATCAGCACCACGAAGAACGGCTGCACATGATAGACGATTGTCGTCGTCGCGATCGATGTCATGGCGAAGCCGGCGAAGAAAGCCGTCCAGCTCAGCACCATGCAAACGCCGCCAAGTGCCGCAAGCGCCAGCCGGGAGGGCGACAGCGTCCGATCCGGCAGATAGCCGCGCAACAGGCACCATGCGGCCAGGAACAGCGAACCGAACACGCATCGCCAGAAGACGACGGTGATGGGATGCTGTCCCGATTCCGTCACGAAGGCGCCAACCGTACCGGCGATCACCATCGCCAGCGCGAGGCTCGCGGCGGGAAAACGGGCGGTCGATATGTCCCTCATTGCGGGGCGCTCCAACGGGTGACATCCATCTGGCCCCTTCAACTGATTTCAAGCAAGCGAATAGATTTGTGATGATCTATTCGATATGCTGATAGCACCATGGCCGCGCCACTCGACCTCAACCTGCTGAAAACCTTCGTCGCCGTCGTCGAAACCGGCAGCCTGTCCAACGCCGCACCTCGCGTCGGCCGCAGCCAGTCGGCGGTCAGCATGCAGATACAAAGGCTCGAGGATATGGTCGGCACCCGGCTTCTGCTGCGCGGGCCGAGAACGGTTACCCCCAATGCGATCGGCGAGGACTTCCTCATCTACGCGCGCCGGCTGCTGAAATTGTCCGACGAAGCGTGGGCAAGCGTCACCCGGCCGAAGGAAACCGGCAGCGTGCGTCTCGGCGTGCCGGACGACTACGCCGCCTTTCTTCTGCCGCCTGTCCTGTCACGTTTTGCCGAGGATCACCCGCTGGTGACTGTCGAACTGGTCTGCGAGCAATCGACCGCGCTGGTAAGGAGCCTGGCGGACGGCAGGCTGGATCTGGCGATCGTCACCCGCTTGCCGGACCAGCCGCTCGACGTGATCCGGCTGGAACGCTTCGTCTGGGTCGCCTCGCCAAACCACGTCGCCTGGCAGGCCGATCCCTTGCCCGTCGCGCTGTTCGAGCCCGGCTGCGCGGCGCGGATGAACGTCCTGCAGGCGCTTGGCGACGCCGACCGGGCTTATCGCTGCACCTATTCCAGCGCCTCGCTGCTGGGCCTGATCGCGGTCGTCCAGGCCGGACTCGCGGTCGCGGGCCTGGCGCAGCGAAGCGTGCCGTCGTCGCTGCGTATCATCGGCGGCAACGAGGGGCTTCCGGCCCTACAGGATCTCGAAATCGGCATCCTGCGCGACCCGCTGTCGACGACCCCGGCGGTCGATCGGCTGCATGATTTCCTGCGCCGCGATCTGGCACAGCAAGCCTGACTTGCATGGCTGCGATCTGACGGGTCATTGTCTGAGAGGTAGGTGGGAGCCTTTGCCGCGGTGCAGCGTTTGTTAAGGTGTCCCTCCTAGTTTGCATCATCTCGTTCCAGCCAGAACTCCCCGGGGGTCAGCCATGCTTCGAGCCGTTTCGTCCGCAGCCGTCTTCCTCCTCGCCGGCGGCCTCGCCGCGCATGCCGACGGCGATGCGGCGCTTGGCAAGAAGGTCTTCAACCGCTGCATCGCCTGCCACGAGGCCGCGACCGATCGCGACAAGGTCGGCCCGCATCTGATGGGCGTCGTCGGACGCAAGGCCGGTTCGGCGGAAAGCTTTGCCGGCCATTATTCGCAGGCGATGAAGGATGCGGGCGCTGCCGGCCTTGTCTGGGACGAAGCGAACCTTACCGAATATCTCAAGGCGCCCAGGCAGAAGGTTCCCGGCAACAAGATGGCCTTCACCGGCCTGACCAGCGATGACGACATCGCCAATGTCATTGCTTATCTCAAGGCCGATCCGAAGCCCTGACCGGCAAGCATCGAGCATCGCAAAAACAATGGCTTAAGACGCATTTTCCGACGCCGCCCGACGGTAACGGGCATTACTTCGTCATGCGCATGCTGGCCTTGCCTTTCAAGAGTCCGGCCAATCCTTTTGTTTTGGCGCCGGCTCTTGTCTTCCTTCTTTCAATCGCTTGAAGCCCCACATATATTCGCCGCCACGACACGCAAACGGATGCCGAAGCGGGAGGCCCCAATGGCGACATTGCAGAATTTCGATGCCGAAATTGCCAAGACCAAGCAGGTCGTGCAGGACATGCGCACCAAGATCGAGCAGTCCGGAACCGTGCTCGACACGCTCGCCACCGCGGACAAGAAGATCGGCGACGCCAATTTCGACATCGAGAACGCTCGCATCGAGGACGTGCTCAAGCAGCAGAAGGTCATGGAAGGCAACATCGCCGACCTGATCATCGGGCTTGAGGACGCCACCAACGTCTTCGGCGCCGAGTTCGAGAGCATGAAGAACTATTCCGGTTGGGAGAATTTCGTCGGCATCTTTTCGGCGCAGCGCAAGCAGCGCATGCGCACAGACCGCGTGCGCAACATGTCGCTGGCCGGCAATCTGCAAGAGCTTTTGGCCAAATCCGACACCATCGTCGGCATCCTCAAGGCGCAGAAAGAGATCCTCGACCAGCGCTACAAGACCTCGGAGGCCAGCCTGGGCCAGGTAATCGAGCGCCGCAAGGTGACCATGGCCAATCTCGAGGCGGTGCAAAAACGCATCGAGGAGCTTAACCCGATGCTGCTCGACATCGAGAACAAGATCGCCGCCTCCACCACCCAGAAGGAGCGCACCGAGCTTGAGGGCGAGCGTTCCAAAATGGCGACGGAATACAATGAGAAGCAGGCCAAGGAGCAGGAGTTGCTTGCCGAAAGCCAGACGCTGGAGCGTTACACCTCGATGTTCCAGACCTTCGTCGATTCGCTCAACAACCAGATCGCTGCGCAGTCGACGCTGATCAACAAGCTGACCATCGATACCGAGCAGCGCATCGTGCTGTACAAGGCGCTCGAAGACTCGCTGAAGACCGCCGCCCAACAGGACGTCGCGCATAAGATCAACACGCTGGGCAGCCAGGTCGACACCACCTCCGAGGAGACGATGGCCGGCATCGGCGCCGCCT
>JAEKLU010000170.1 GCA_019509685.1 Mesorhizobium sp.
AATTGAACGCCTGGCCCTGTTGGGAGGTCGCATAGTGAGGCGATTGGCCGAAACGCTCCTTACTTCGTCATTCTATGGCGGAGCAAGGAGCGAAGCGACGCAGCGCAGACCATAGAATCCATGCCGTGACGCTAACGTGTTGCAACGGTTAAGTATTCTGCTCCGCCGCGCCTACGTTCAAAGTCACGGAATGGATCCTCGGGTCAAGCCCGAGGATGACGAGGCGATGGGGCGTTTCGGTCAACCAATCCGCCACGTAGCGCTTCAGATCGCCTCACCCTTCAACAGCCTTGGCGTATCGCTCGACAACCCTGACGCCTGGCGGATGAAGAACTCCTTCAGCCTGGGCATGCGCTCGACGAGGCCGAGGCCGATGTCGCGCACGGCGCGCAGCGGGTTGATGTCGTTGGAGAACAAGCGGTTCAACACGTCGGTGGTGATGCCCATCTGCAGCGTGTCGAAGCGGCGCCATTGCTGGTATCGTTCCAGCACATCGAGCGCGCCGATGTCCTGGCCCAGCCGGTCGGCTTCGACCACGACTTCGGCCAAAGCGGCGACATCCTTGAAGCCGAGGTTGAGGCCCTGGCCGGCGATCGGGTGGATGCCATGCGCGGCGTCGCCGGCCAGCGCGATGCGTGGCGCGACGAAGGCGCGGGCGAGCGTCAGGCCAAGCGGCCAGGCGCGGGGTTTGTCGACGACACGGATTTCACCCAGCTTCAGGCCAAAACGCTGCTCGAGCTCATGCTCGAAGACGAAGTCGTCGCCGTCGACAAGTTTCCGGGCGTCCTCGGCGCGCTCGACCCAGACGAGCGACGAGCGGTTGGTGCCGTCCTTGCCGGGCTTCAGCGGCAGCGTGGCGAAAGGCCCGGCGGGCAGGAAATGTTCCTCGGCGCGGCCGTTATGCGGGCGCTCATGCGCGACGGTGCAGACGATGCCGGACTGGCCGTATTCCCATTTGATGGTTTTGATGCCGGCCATGTCGCGCAATTTCGAATTGACGCCATCGGCGGCGACGAGCAGCCGCGCCTTCAGCGTCGTGCCATCGGCGAGATGCACGGTGACGCCGGCGCCGTTGGTGTCGAAGCCGCTGACCGCCATGCCCGCGATGATATCGATGCCGAGCTTTTCGGCGCGCCGGCGCAGCGCGCCGTTCAAGTCCCGGTTGGCGACCATATGGGCGAAGGGCTCGCCGGGCGCGACCTCGCCATCGAAGGTCAAGAACACCGGACGCACCGGATCGGCGGCGCGCGAGTCGGTGATGATCATCTCGGTGATCGCCTGCGCTTCCGGCGCGATCTCGTCCCAGACGCCGAGCTGCTCCAGCATGCGGCAGGCCGCGGCGGCGATCGCCGAGGCGCGGCCGTCCTTTTGCCAGACACCGGCGGGCGCCGCATCGACTATGGCAATGGCGAGGCCGGGGCGCGCCTGTTTCAGCGATACGGCCGCGGTAAGGCCGACATAGCCGGCGCCGGCAATCAGCACATCGAGCGATGTCTCGCTTGCTCCGTTCGCCTTGCGGTCGACCATCGCATCATCCTTTCGCGGCTTTGGCCGGCTGTCGTTCCAGCCTTGACTGCCCGAGCGTCCTGTCCGAAACCGGCCATGGCACATCTTTGAGGGATTTCAAACATGACCGCGGCGATGGACGAGCTTCTCGGCATTCTCGACCTCGAGCAGCTCGAACACAATCTGTATCGTGGTCGCAGCCCCAAGCTCGATTGGCAACGCGTGTTCGGCGGCCAGACCATCGCCCAGGCGCTGGTTGCCGCGCAGCGCACGGTCGAGCCGGAGCGCCACGTGCACTCGCTGCATGGTTACTTCATGCGCCCCGGCGACACCAAGCTGCCGATCGTCTACGAGGTCGACCGCATCCGCGACGGCGGCTCCTTCACCACGCGCCGGGTGGTGGCGATCCAGCACGGCCAGGCGATCTTTTCGCTGGAAGCGTCGTTCCAGCAGGACGAAGTCGGGCTTGAGCACCAGTTCCCGATGCCGCGCGACGTGCCGGCGCCGGACACGCTTCTGTCGCAGCGCGAACTGCTCGGCAAATTCGGCGAGGCGGTGCCGGAAGGCATCAAGCGCTACTGGGAACGCGACCGGCCGATCGAGATGAAGCCGGTGATGCTCAAGCACTATACAAGCCGCGAGAAGCTGGAGCCCGAACAGAACATCTGGATCCGCACCACCGGGCCCGTGCCGGAAGACCGCGCCATCCAGGCGGCCGTGCTTGCCTATCTCTCCGATATGACGCTGCTCGACACCTCGACCTTCGCGCATGGCCGCGCCATCTTCGATCGCGACATCCAGGCGGCAAGCCTCGACCATGCGATGTGGTTCCATCGCAGCCATTCGCTGGACGACTGGATCCTTTACACGCAGGACAGCCCGTCGACGCAGGGCTCGCGCGGCTTTACCCGCGGTTCGCTGTTCGCGCGCGACGGAACCCTTATCGCCTCGGTCGCCCAGGAAGGGCTCATCCGCCTGAAGCGATGAGTCGCTTCGAATCGACGCCCACTAAACAGGCATTTCTCAAATTCTGCCTATTTCTTAATCAGTTGTCGCCTCGCACCCACGCACGAAAACCGTGCACGAGTCACTCATCCCCTTTGTTTACAACAGGTTAACACCCCGTTTCGGCAACTGGCACGGAGCTTGAATCCTGCTGAGCACTCTCCGGCTCTCAGGGGGCGGCGAAGTCGTGCAAACGCGGGGGACCGCAACAGCAAAGGGTGAAACCTTATGAAAATCGTGATGGCAATCATCAAGCCGTTCAAGCTCGACGAGGTGCGCGAAGCGCTTACCGCCGTCGGCATCCAGGGCCTGACCGTCACCGAAGTCAAAGGCTACGGGCGTCAGAAGGGGCATACGGAAATCTATCGCGGCGCCGAATACGCGGTGAGCTTCCTGCCGAAGATCAAGATCGAAGTCGCCGTCAGCGCCGACACCGTCGACAAGGCCGTCGAAGCCATTACCGCGGCCGCCAAGACCGGCCAGATCGGCGACGGCAAGATCTTCGTCTTCGGCATCGACCAGGCGGTGCGCATCCGTACCGGCGAAACAGACAGCGACGCGCTCTAAAGCGGCGAACACCAATTCAACGGAGAGTTCAATGACTATTCCTTCCACCTTGAAGACGACAGGGCGCGCGGCCGCTTCGCTCGCTCTGGTAGCGCTAAGCACCGTCGCTGCCTTCGCGCAGGAAGCCGCCCCAGCTGCTACCGCCGCGGCGCCGGCCACGCCGGCACCCGTGCTCGATACCGGCAACACCGCCTGGATGCTGACCTCGACCGCGCTGGTGCTGATGATGACCATCCCGGGCCTGGCGCTGTTTTACGGCGGCATGGTGCGCAAGAAGAACGTGCTCGCCACCATCATGCAGAGCTTCGCCATCACCTGCCTGGTGACGGTGCTGTGGTTCATCATCGGCTATTCGCTGGCCTTCACGACCAATGATTCCCCCGGCCTGAATGCCTATATCGGCGGCTTCTCGAGGCTCTTCCACCACGGCATCACCGTCTCGACGCTGTGGTTGCCGGGCGTGTCGAATATTCCTGAATTCGTCTTCTCGATGTTCCAGATGACGTTCGCCATCATCACGCCGGCGCTGATTGCGGGCGCCTTTGCCGAGCGTATGAAATTCTCGGCGCTGCTTCTCTTCATGGGGCTGTGGCTGGTGTTCGTCTACGCGCCGATCGCCCATTGGGTGTGGGGTGGCGGCTTCCTCGGCTCGGCCGGCGTTCTCGACTTCGCCGGCGGCACGGTCGTTCACATCAACGCCGGTGTCGCGGGCCTGGTCTGCGCGCTGGTGCTTGGCAAGCGCGAAGGCTACGGCACCACCAACATGGCGCCGCACAACCTGGTCTATTCGGTCATCGGCGCCTCGCTGCTGTGGGTCGGCTGGTTCGGCTTCAACGCCGGTTCGGAACTCGCCGCCGACGGCCTTGCGGGCGCGGCTATGATGAACACGCAGGTCGCCACGGCGGCCGCGGCCTTGGCCTGGATGTTCGCCGAATGGATCGTCGCCAAGAAGCCTTCCGTGCTCGGCATCATCTCGGGCGCCGTCGCCGGCCTCGTCGCGGTGACGCCTGCTTCCGGCTTCGTCAACCCGACCGGCGCCTTCATCGTCGGCATCCTTGCCGGCGTCATCTGCTACCTCTCGGCGGTGAAGCTCAAGCATGCGCTGGGCTATGACGACTCGCTCGACGCCTTCGGCGTGCATGGCATCGGCGGCATCGTCGGCGCTTTGCTCACCGGCGCGCTCGCCGATCCGGCGATCAATGCGCTCGGCAAGGACGCTTCGGTCGGCAAGCAGCTCTATGGCATCGCCTTCACCATCCTGTGGACGGCGGTTGCCACCTTCGTGATCCTCTACATCGTCAAGGCGCTGGTCGGCCTGCGTCCGACGACTCAGGAAGAGGTCGAAGGCCTCGACATCTCCCAGCATGGCGAAGTGGTGCCGTAAGGCGCGCTTAACCTGGGGCCGGCGGATCCTCCTCCCGCCGGCCCGAATTTCCCGACACGAATTTCTTAACTCAGGTTCACTCCCAAGATCCCGTCGTGACGCTCTCGCAAGAGGCTCACGCCTTGAGGCCCGGAAGCCATTCCGGGCCTCTTTTTTGTCAGCAAGCGAGCGGCCCGGAAGCCATTCCGGGCCTCTTTTTTGTCGCAAGGATCGGCACGTGGCGTTTCGATCACATTCACCTGATCGCGGCAGCATGAAACGTTGGTCCCCGTGGCTCCGTACTGGGATAGCGAGCGCCAACGTGGTGCTCGCCAAACAAAAGGGAAGGAACTACCTGATGAACTTCAAGAACATCTTTTTGGGAGCGATGGCTCTTTCGATGATCAGCGGCGTTGCACTTGCCGGTGCTCTCGATGAGCCGGACAACATGGCCCCATTCTTCACCGATTCCAGCATGAAGACCATGAAGCCGGAAGCCGACTTCAAGGCGGCCTGGGCTTCGACGGCCAAGGACAAGCAGGACAAGATGATGAAGGAGTGCCAGGACGCGGCGATGAGCAAGCCTCACGCCGAGTTCTGCGCCAACCTGATGGC
>JAEKLU010000171.1 GCA_019509685.1 Mesorhizobium sp.
ATCATCACCGAGCCCCAGGCGGAATCGTCGCGGCTGTAAGGCAGGCGCAGGAAGCCGTGCTGGACACCGTCGCGCTCGAAGTCGACGGTCGCCGCGATCGGCGACGGACGCAGTGCAGGCATCGGCTCAATCCTTCACGAACAGCTTGCGCGGCACATTGGCCAGGCACTCGACGCCGGTGTCGGTGATCAGGATGGATTCGGTGATCTCCAGCCCCATCGTCTCCAACCACAGTCCGGTCATGAAATGGAAGGTCATGCCGGGCTTGAGCTCGGTGCGGTCGCCGGGACGCAGGCTCATGGTGCGCTCGCCCCAATCCGGTGGATAGGACAGACCGATCGAGTAGCCGGTACGGTTGTCCTTGACGATGCCGTATTTCTTCAGGACGGCGAAGAAAGCATTGGCGATGTCCTCGCAGGCATTGCCGGGCTTGGCGGCGGCAAGGCCGGCTTCCATGCCTTCCAGCGTCGCCTTCTCGGCATCGAGGAAGGCCTGTGTCGGCTTGCCGAGGAAGACGGTGCGCGACAGTGGCAAGTGATAGCGGTTGTAGCAGCCGGCGATCTCGAAGAACGTGCCCTCGCCCGCCTTCATCGGCTTGTCGTCCCAGGTGAGGTGCGGCGCGGAAGCGTCGGCGCCGGACGGCAGCAGCGGCACGATCGCCGGATAGTCGCCGCCGATACCATCGACGCCGCGTGTGCCGGCGTCATAGATTTCGGCGACGAGGTC
Organism: Mesorhizobium sp.; assembly: GCA_019509685.1. The sequence continues at coordinate 727 of JAEKLU010000171.1, forward strand.
GCATTTGCGCATGCCGACCTCGACCTTGTCGACGATGCGCTGGTGCATGGCTTCGACGATGCGCGCGGCCTTGCGCATGTAGTCGATCTCGGTCGGGCTCTTGATCGCACGCTGCCAGTTGACCAGTGCCGTGGCGTCGGCAAAGCGCGCGTTGGGCAGGTGTTTCTGCAGGGCCGCGAAGGCGGCCGCCGAGAACCAGTAATTGTCCATCTCCACGCCGATGGTGAGCTTGTCCCAACCGCGCTCGGCCAGCACGCCGGCGAGATAGTCCATCGGGTGGCGTTCCGTCGACTGCACATAGTGGTCGGCGTAGCCGATGATGTTGTCATGGGCGAGGTAAGCAGTTCGCCTGGCGCCGTTGGCGTCCTGGCCACGGCCGTACCAGACCGGCTCGCCCGATGGCGGCACGATCACCGCCTGATGGACATAGAAGGACCAGCCGTCATAGCCGGTGAGCCAGGCCATGTTGGACGGATCGCTGACGATCAAGAGATCGACGCCCTTGGCCTCCATGGCACGCCGCGTCTTGGCGAGGCGATCGGCGAATTCGCCTCGCGAGAATTTCAGGTTTGGCTGCATTTTGTTGGTCCTCGTTTGTTGGGCCTAGAGCCTGATTCATCTTCGTTGAATCCGGCTCGTCGTCTGTTTCTTGTTTGCGCGTGATCTTTTCGGAAAACCGGTTCCCACTTTTCCGGATCACGCTTTGGCCAGCATCAGCTTTCGAAAATCGTTCCGGCATTGGCCGCCCGCGCGCGATCACGGGCCAAAGTGGCGATCGCCGTGTCCTGCACGCCGGTGCCGGTGAGGTCGGCGATGGTGATGTCGCTGGCCGAACGCCGGCCGTGCTTAGCGCCAGCGATGATCTGGCCGAGCTCAGTGACCTCAGCGTCGGCGGCCATGACGCCAGCGGAGATGGCGTGGTGAAGCTCGCCAAGACGCCGCGTCTGCTTCGCGCTGTCGGCGACATAGAGATCGGCCATGCGCAGGATCGCCGGCGCGATCTCGTTCTTGTGCTCGGCGTCCGAGCCCATCGCGGTGAAGTGCTGGCCGGAGGAGACGAAGCCCGGCTTGATCAGCGGTTCGGTCGACGGTGTGGTGGTGACGATGATGTCGGCGCCCGCCGCCGCCTTCGCCGCATCCGGTTCGGCGCGAACCAGAATGCCGAGCTTGTCGCGCAAACGGGTGGCGGTTGCCTCGGCCTTGGCGGCGTCGCGCGCCCAGATGCGGGCTTCCTCGATCGGCCGCACCAACCGCAACGCCTCGAGCTGAAGCGACGCCTGCAAACCGGCGCCGTAGATCGCTGCTACCGCGGAGTCTTCGCGCGACAGGTGCTTCGCCGCGACCGCTCCCGCGGCAGCGGTGCGGATGTCGGTGAGGTAGCCATTGTCCAGCAGCAGCGCCTCGACCACACCGGTCTTTGCCGACAGCAGCACCATCATGCCGCCGCCGCTCGGCAGGCCGAGTTTTGGATTGTCGAAGAAGCCGGTGCTGATCTTGACGGCGAAGCCGTCGATACCGGGCACATAGGCGGTCTTCACATCGACTTCGCCGCGATGCTCGTGAAGATCGAGCCGCAGGATCGGCGGCATCGCCACCGGCAGCGTCGCCAAGGCACGAAAGGCGTTCTCGACACAGGCGACCGTTTCCAGATCGAGCGTGACGATCTTGCGCAGCTCCGCCTCGGTGAGAATGGTCATACGGTTCATGCGGCGCGCTCCGTTACGATGGATTCTCCGCAGATGACGCGGCGGTGCAGCCGCATGTCGATGTTGCGGCCGGAGAGGATGAGAACGGTCGGACCGCCTACTTCGACCTTGCCGGCAAGCAGCGCGCCGATGCCGACGGCACCGGCACCCTCGACGATTTCGCGCTCCTGCTCATAGGCATGGCGGATGCCGGCTGCGATCTCGTCTTCGGCAAGCAGGATCACATCGTCGAGCAGGTCGCGGCACATGGCGAAGGTCACTCTATTGTCGAGGCCGATGCCGCCGCCCAGCGAATCCGCCAGCGTCGGCAGTTCTTCGACCTGCACCGGGCGGCCGGCGTCGAGGCTGGCCTTCATCGCTGCACCTCGCTCCATTGAAGTGCCTATGATCTTGGTGGCGGGACTCACCGCTTTGACAGCCGCCGCGACGCCAGCCGCAAGGCCGCCGCCGGACAGCGGCACCAGCACGGCCGCGGCGTCCGGAACCTGCTCCATGATCTCCAGCCCGAGCGTGCCTTGGCCGGCGATGATGTCGGGGTGGTCGAAGGGCGGCAGCATGACCAGCCCCTCTTCCTTCAGCAGCCTGTCGACTTCCTGCTGGGCATCGTCCTGGCTATCGCCGACGATGCGGACATCGGCGCCGAGGTGGCGGATGGCGTCGAGCTTGTTCCTGGGCACCAGCCTCGACATGCAGATCACCGCGCGAATGCCTTCGAGCTTCGCCGCATGAGCCAGCGCGCGGCCGTGATTGCCGGTCGAGGCGGCAATGACACCGCGCGACCTTTGTTCGGGGTTCAACGCGGCGACGGCGTTGGAAGCGCCGCGCAGCTTGAAGGCGCCGGTGGTTTGATGATGCTCAAGCTTCAGATACACGGGGTGCCCGGTGCGATCCGAAAGGCTTTGCGACAACACCGTCAGCGTTCGCTCGACCTTGCCGACAATGCGTTCGCGCGCGGTCTGAATATGTTGAAGTGTGACCAGCATTTCGATCACGCAGCCAAAGGCTTCGTCATCAGCCTGCCGAACTCCGGCCGAGGCCTGTCGTCGCCGCAAAGCCGCAGGCAATTCCAGGCGCTGGCCTGGTTGCTGGTGACCACCGGGCGCCCGATCGCCTCTTCCATGCCGGGAACGGCGAGCGCTGCGCGCAGCGCCGTGCAGGACACGAACAATGCATCGGCCTGGGGATGCATTGCCTTGCGCGCCAGTTCGACAAGCGAAGCTGGCGTGATGCGTGCCATCTCGCGGTCGTCCTCGAAGCCGAGGCACGTGAAGCTCTGGATGTCGAAGCCGTGGCCGGCGAAATAGGCGGCCATCGGCCGGCTGGTCCGGACCGTATAGGGCGTCAGGACGCTGATGCGCTTCACGCCGAAGGCGTTCAGGCCGCGCATGCCGGCCATCGGCGGGGTGATCACGGGCACCCCTGGCTTGGCCGCCTGGATCGCTTGCTCGATCTCGGCGTCGCCGATCACCACGGAGGCCGAGGTGCAGGAATAGCAGATGGCGTCGAGCGGCTCGTCCGGCAGGATCAGCGCCGCGCCGGCCGAAAGCGACGGCTGCATCTTGCGCAGGTTCTCCGGCGTCGTCGGATTGGCATAGGGAATGCGCGCGACGTAAACGCCGATGCGCTCGCTGGCCACCATGCGGCGAAAATCGACCTCGCTGGTGTGGTCGGTGGCGAGAGCGATCAGGCCGACGCGCTTTTCCAGCGGGCGTCGATCGAGCGCCGGGCGCGCCGTTTCGAGATGGATGTCTGGCAAGGGTTTCATGGCTTTCATCTCTCGATCTTGCCGTAGCGGCGTTCCAGCCAGCGCAGGAGCGCGACCGAACAGAGGCTGATGACCAGGAAGAAGGCGCCGACCAACGTGATCGGCTCCAGGTAGCGATAGTAGGTGTTGGCGACGCTTTTCGCCTGGTTCATCAGTTCCAGCACGGTGATCGCCGACAGCAGCGGCGTCTCCTTGAACATGGCGATGAAATAGTTGGCCAAAGCCGGGATCATAGGCGGAATGGCTTGCGGGATGATGATGTGCGTCCAGGTCTGCCTGGCGTTGAGATTGCACGCCTTGGCGGCTTCCCACTGGCCGCGCGGCACATTGTCGATGCCGGCGCGATAGACCTCGGCCGTGTAGGTGCCGTAATGCAGCCCGAGCCCGATGACGCCAGCCACCAGCGGTGGCAGCAGGATGCCGATATCGGGCAGCACGTAGAAGATGAAGTACAGTTGCACCAGAAGCGGCGTGCCGCGGATGAATTCGGCGACGAAACCGACCGTGCGCGACAGCGCCTTGTTCGACGAGCGGCGCGCCAGGGCGATACCGAGCCCGACGATCGCCGCCAGCACCGAGCCGAGCAGCGTCGCCAGGATGGTGATCTTCACCCCCTGGATAAGCGTCGGCAGGATCTGCCGGACAAAATCCCAGTCCCAGTCCATTAGCGGGCCCAATCCATCAGCGACCCCCGGCCATCAGACGCGCACCCCGTCGAGGCCGCGCGCCAGACTGCGCTCCAGCTAGCGCACGCCCCACGAGATGATCAGCGCCAGGATGAAATAGATGACGAGGATGGTGGCGAACGGCACCATGGTGTTGCCGGTCTGGGCGCGCACCACCT
>JAEKLU010000172.1 GCA_019509685.1 Mesorhizobium sp.
ACAACATCCGCGTCAACGCCATCGGCCCCGGCACCATCCTGACCGACATGGTCAGGAGCTCGGTGATGGCCAGCGAAGCGCAGCGCCAGACCATCCTGTCGCGCACGCCGAGCGGCCGCTGCGGCGACCCTTCGGAGATCGCCAGCGTCGCGTCGTTCCTGGCCAGCGACGACGCCTCCTACATTGTCGGCCAGACCATCTATCCCGATGGCGGTCGACTGATCTTGAACTATACGGTGCCGGTGAAGGACTGACCGCGCATGGCCGCCAAGGCGCCTCGCATCAGTCTTGCGGGTTCATGCGCACTGCTGCTCGATGGCGCGCAAGGGACATTCAGCGATGCCACCCAGGAGCTGGTCTGGGCGGTTGCCAACGCCGCGTTGACCCTTGAGGGCGTGCGCGAGGCCGTTCCCGGCATGAACAATCTGCTGGTGCTGTTCGACCCGCTCGCCACCGACGCACACCGCATCGGCGAGCGGTTGAAGTCGCTCTGGGCCGGCGTCGATGCCCACACGGTGGCCGGCACGCATCATACCATTCCCGTCAGCTACGGCGGCGCTCGCGGCGAGGACCTCGCCGGCTGGGCCGCGCATTGCGGCATGTCTGTCGACGAGACCGTCAGGCGCCACGCGGCGGCCACCTACACGGTCGCCGCCATCGGCGCCATGCCGGGCTTTCCCTATCTGTCCGGTCTCGACCCCAGGCTCGCCTGGGCAAGGCGCGGCACGCCTCGCCTGAAGGTGGCCGAGGGCGCCGTGATCATTGGTGGCGCGCAAGCCGGCATCATGCCGATGACTGCGCCGTCCGGATGGCACATTATCGGTCATACCGATGTGAAGCTGTTCAAGGCCGAAGCGGAATTGCCCGTGCTGCTCGGGCCCGGAGACAGGATCCGGTTCACGATCGCAGGGATGGAGGCATGATCGAGATCCTCACCACCGGCCTGCCGAACACGGTCCAGGACCTCGGCCGTCCCGGTCATCTGGCGCTGGGGGTCAGCCATGGCGGCGCCATGGACAGGCAAGCGCTGGCGATCGCCAATCTTATGCTGGGCAATGATCCCAGGGCCGCGGGGATCGAGGTCGCGCTTTATCCGTTCCGGCTGCGCGTTGATCGAGACACCGCCGTCGCCATCACCGGCGCGGACTGCGCCGTCAGTGTCGGCGGCCGGCCGTGCCCGCCCTGGTGGGCCACGACCATCCACTCCGGCGAGACCCTTGTCGTCGAAGCGCCGCGCGTCGGCGCCCGCTCCTACATCGCCTTTGCCGGTGGGCTAGACCTGCCGGTCGTCATCGGTTCGCGCGCCACAGACGTAAAAGGCGGTTTCGGCGGGCTCGCCGGACGCGGCCTGTCGCGCGGTGACCGGCTTGCGCTCAATTCTGCAGAATGCCCCCTTCCAGCAGGCGGATTTGGCGCAGCGCTGGAGGAACGGCGCGGCACGACGGACGGCCTTGCCGCGGCCGTCGACCTGCGGGTTCTGCCGGCGGCCGAGTTCGACGCCTTCACGTCGCAGGCCCAGGCAGCCTTCACCGGCAGCGAATGGAGCATCACCAACGACGCCAATCGCATGGGATATCGCCTTTTCGGCGAAACACTCTCCCTTGTCTCGCCGCTGGAATTGCTGTCCCATGGCATCGTCCCGGGCACAATTCAGGTTCCGCCGTCCGGCCAGCCGATCATCCAGCTCGCCGACGCCAACACCTGCGGCGGCTATCCGAAGATCGCCACGGTGATCGAAGCCGACCTCTGGCGGCTGGCACAGGCGCCTGTCGGCGCGCGCCTGCGTTTCTTACCGGTGTCAACGCAGACATCGACGGAAGCGCTTCGCACGATCCTCGAGCGGCGTCACGACTTTGTCGCGGCACGCAACCTCATGGCGGGTCGGCTTCGGCCCGCCTGACACCAGCGAGCAGGCAGATCCATGAAAATCCATCCTTTCACGATCCAGATCGCCCAGGCCGAGATCGACGAATTGAAGAGGCGCATCTCGCACTGGCGCGAGCCTGACCAGTTGCAGGCAATAGGCTGGGCACAGGGCACCGAGTGTGAGGCGCTGCGGCAGTTCGCGCGGTATTGGGTCACCGGCTTCGACTGGCGCAAGCAGGAGGCAGCCTGGAACCTCCATCCGCACTACCAGACCGATATCGACGGTCAAACCATCCATTTCATCCATGCTCGCGCTGCTGTTTCGACCCGCAGAACGGTCATACTCACCCATGGCTGGCCAGGCAGCGTTTTTGAATTTCACAGGATGATCCCGCTTCTGACCGATCCGCTTTCCCACGGCGGAAGACAGGAAGACGCCTTCAACGTCGTGGTCCCGTCGATCCCCGGATATGGCTTTTCGAGCCGACCAATCAGGCCTGGTCTCAACCTGTTCACCGTCGCCGAGCTCTGGGCCGAATTGATGCACCGTCTCGGCTACGAGCGATATCTCGCGCAAGGCGGAGACCTCGGCGCCAGCGTGTCGACATGTCTGGCACATGCGCATCCAGACAGTCTCGTCGGGGTGCATCTGAATTTCATTCCGGGCTCGTACTCGCCTCCCCACGATGCAGGCCCGGATGGCGACCTGACGTCGCAAGAGCGCGCCTTCCTGGCACGCAAAGCCGAATGGGCGGATCTGCACGGCGCCTATGGCCATATTCAAGCCACACGCCCGCAGACGCTGGCCTACGGGCTGACCGATTCGCCGGTCGGGCTGGCGGCGTGGATGATCGAGAAGTTTCGCGACTGGAGCGATTGCGATGGCGATCTGGGCAAGGCGACATTTTCGCGCGACGACGTGCTGGCCAACATCTCGCTCTACTGGTTCACCCGGACCGTCGCCTCGTCGATGCGGCTCTATTGGGAAACGCGCGCCCGCCCGCTTGCATTCCCGCCGGGCACGACGATCGACGTCCCGCTTGCGGTGGCGTTGTTTCCCAAAGAGCTGCCGATGCCGCCAAGGAGTTGGGTAGAGCGCGTCTTTCCGGACATCCGCCGATGGACAACGATGCCGCGTGGTGGTCATTTCGCAGCTCTCGAGCAGCCCGCTTTGCTTGCACAGGATCTGAGAGCCTTTGCCGGCGGTCTGGATTTCTAACGTCACATGCGTCGCATGCAGCCAAAACCTGAAGGCCAGAAATGAGCAATACAATTCTCACCGTCGATGCATTGCATGGGCGCGTTGACGCGATTTTCCGCAAGGCCGGCCTCAACGCCACGCAGGCCGGTTCCATTGCGCGGGTCATCGTCGCGGCGGAACGCGATGCCTGCAAATCGCACGGCGTCTACCGGATCGAAGGCGCCCTGCGGACCATCAAGGCCGGGAAGGTGAAACCGGACGCGGTGCCCGAATTGCTGCCGCAAGACGCTCCCGCCATCGTCAAGGTGGATGCCAAGGGCGGCTTCGCCAACCCGGCTTTCGAACTGGGGCTGCCGGCGCTGGCCGAACGCGCACGCGCCTGCGGCATTGCCGCACTCGCGATCAACGATGCCGTTCATTTTTCCGCCCTTTGGGCAGAGGTCGAGGCCTTGACCCAAGCCGGCCTTGCCGGCCTCGCCATGTGTCCGAGCTATGCCACCGTCGCCCCGGCTGGCGGCAATGGACCTTTGCTGGGCACCAATCCCTTCGCTTTCGGCTGGCCGCGCGAAAAACAGCCGCCCTATGTCTTCGACTTCGCGACCTCGGTTGCCGCGCGAGGCGAGATCGAACTCCACCGCCGGGCCGGCAAGAAGCTGCCGGAGGGATGGGCGGTGGATTCGCAAGGCAGGCCGACGACGGATCCTGAAGCCGCTCTCGCCGGCGCAATGCTGTCCTTCGGCGGACACAAGGGCTCGGCCATCGGGACGATGATCGAACTGCTCGCCGGGATCATGATCGGCGATCTGACCAGCCCCGAGGCGCTCGATCTGCTCGGCACCACGACGCTCTTTCCCAAACATGGCGAGTTGATCATCGCCTTCTCGCCGGCGGCCTTCGCGGCAGGCCGTCCAGGCGATCCGTTCGCTCGCGCTGAAGCCCTGTTCGAGGCGATCCTCGGCCAGGGCGCGCGCCTGCCGTCGCAGCGGCGGTTCCTTGCCCGCGCGACGGCTGAGAGGGATGGCATCAGCCTGTCAGCCCAGGAGATCGAGCAGCTCGAGCGTCTGCTCGCCCAAGGACTAGGCGGTGTTTGAATCTATCGTCAGGCCATCGCTGCGAACGCTCGAACGCTGACCCCGTTCTCTTCCAACCGTCTTCTTACGCGTGCGGCAATGGTGACGGCCGCCGGCGTGTCGCTGTGGACGCAGATTGAATCGATCGGCGTTTTCAGCATCTGTCCGGAAACGGTCTCGATGGCGCCTTGCCTGACCATGCGGACGACCCGGTCCGCCGCCTGCTCGGCGTCGTGGATGACCGCACCTTCCAGCTTGCGCGAGACAAGAAAGCCTTCTTTTGTATAGGCGCGGTCGGCGAAGATCTCGGACCTCACCGTCAAGCCCGCATCGCGCGCAATCGCGTCCTGAAATCCCAGCGCAATCACCAGACATATCAGGCTGGGATCGACGGCCTTGACCGCGCGCGTGACCGCTTCGGCGACGCCGCGGTCGGTCTGGGTAAGATTGCCCAGCGCGCCATGCGCCTTGACGTAACGGATCGGGTGGCCGGCATAAGCGGAAAGCGCTTGTGCCGCGCCGATCTGGTAGGCGACCAGCCTTTCGATCTCGTCCATCGAGTGCGGGACGACCCGGCGTCCAAATCCCCACAGATCGGCGAAGCTCGGATGCGCGCCAACGGCGACGCCTTTCTCGCGCGCCATCGAGAAGGTGGCCGCCATGATCTCCGGGTCGCCGGCATGAAAGCCGCAGGCGACATTGGCGGAGCTGACGATGTCGAGGATCGCGGCGTCGTCACCGAGCCTGTAGGTGCCAAAACCCTCGCCCATGTCGGAATTGATATCGACCCGCAATCCGCGATCGCTCATGACGTCTTCCTCATTGCTTCGCACGATCGAGCGCGTAGAGCGGCGTGCCATAGCCGACGACCGCTCCATCCTCGACCAGCGC
>JAEKLU010000173.1 GCA_019509685.1 Mesorhizobium sp.
GTCGCCTTCTCCGACAAGGATCTCACCGGCAACTGGAAGTGCCGCACCATCAAAGTCGGCGGCCTGAGCCCGCTGGTCATCTATGGCTGGTTCAAATGCAAGATTACCGACGACGGCTCGGGCTGGAAGCTGGAGAAGACCTCCGGCTCGCAGCGCACCACCGGCCGTTTCTTCGACGAGAGCGAAAAGCGCGCCATCTATCTCGGCTCGGGCTCAGTCAATGAAGACAAACCCAAGCCCTACGGCAGCGGCCCCGAAAGCGACCAGGTCGGTTACGCCTTCCGCAACAGCGCCACCCAATGGCGTATCGAATTCCCGGCGCCCTACTACGAATCGAAGCTCGACATCATGGAGTTCAGGCGCTGAGCGCAACCCGCATGCCTCATTGAGGGTTGCGGCACACCAAGGGTTAACCCGCCCCGCATAGCATCCGCCCGGTTCTCGGAGCGGGTGCTTGCCATGGCAGGATTGGTATCCAGTACACGGCCGATCGTGGTCGTCACCGAAGGCGGCCCGCATATCTGGGCCATCGTCAACGCGCTTGCCGACCGAGTCGGTCCTGTCAGCGTCGTCCTCGAAGAGCCTGATTCCAAAAAGCGTTTGCTGCTCGGCCGTGCCCGCCGCCAAGGCTGGGTCTCGGCCATCGGCCAGCTCGGCACCATGGTGCTGACCCGGCTTGGCAAGCGAGCCCTGGCCAGCCATGCCGCGCGGCTGATTGCCGAAGAAAAACTCGACACCGAGCCTCGGCCAGTCCAGACGATCATCCATGTGCCGTCCGCCAACGGGCCGGAATGCCTCGAGGCGATCGCAAGGATCAAGCCGGGCGTCGTGCTGCTCGCCGGTTGCCGGCTGCTGTCGAAAGGCACGCTGGCAAAGATGCCTTGCCCGGTGCTCAACTATCACGCCGGCATCGCTCCCAAATATCGCGGCATGAATGGCGGCTATTGGGCGCTGGCTTCGGGCGATGCCCGGAATTTCGGCACCACCGTACATCTGGTCGATGCCGGCGTCGACACGGGCGGCGTGCTGAAGCAGACGCGCGGTGAGCCCAAAACGGGCGATACCATCGCCAGCTATGCGCTGCGGCAGGCGGCGTTTTCGCGCGACATCTGCGTCGACGCGGTCAGCGACGCGCTGGCCGGCCGGCTGGAAACGATCGATCCCAGCCTGCCGTCCAAGCAATGGTATCATCCGACGATCTGGTTCTACCTCTGGACGGGCCTGACCAAGCGCGTCTGGTAGGCCCCGGTCAATGGGCCGTCCTGTATGCTATTGTCCTACAGGAAAGTGAGTTCTGCCGACGACCAACATGGCTCCTAGCAAAATTCGCGTCACCTCTGACGAACGTGAGATTCTTGAAGCTGCTGCCAGTCAAGCGCACACCAATCTCAGCGATTTCATCCGGCGCAAGGCCGTTGAAGCAGCCGAAATGCAGGTGCTGAGCGGGCTTGTTGTGACGATCCCAGCGGCCGATTGGGAAAAGTTCGAGGCTTGGGCGAAGTCGCCGCCGCGAGCGCGCCTCGGTCTGCAAAAGCTCGCTGCGTCACGACCTCTATGGCAGGACTGACGCCTCCTCGGCCGCTTGCCATCGAGGATGGAGACAACTGTCTCCCAATCCGGGATTGCGACCTTTCTTTTTGCGACCTCCGGCAGCGTCGCTTTTGAAGGCGCGCGCGTCGTCCCATAACAAGCAGCCCGGTGGCGCATGCGGCAATGCTCCATGACGTCGAGGAGTTGAGAATTCATGGCCGATCTGATTGTCGTCTACTGGCGCGACATCCCCGCCCAGGTCATCGTCAAGAAGGGCCGGCAGAACGCCAAGCGCGAATTGCCGCTGCGCTTCACCGAGGCGATCGACATGTGCGCCATGCGCACCGGCGCCGGCGGCACCGACGACTATCTGGCCGAATGGCGCAAGGCTGACCCGGTTTCAGTCAGCGACGACCTCGAAGCCGAAGTCGAAAAGGCTTTTCAGGACCTCGACACGAAATATGACCGTGAGCGGCTGGTCGCTCTCGTCAAGGCGGGAGGTAAAGAAAATGTCTGAAATCATTCCTGCCAAAGAGGGGCCGGCGGTTACCCAGGCCACTCAGGTCAAGAAGGCGGCGCCGAAATCCGACTACAAGCCCGCCGACGTGTCGCCGCAGCGGCGCGTGCAGCGCTCGTTTGCGATCAGGCTGTGGTCGATCCGCCATTCGCGATTGCTCGAATGGTTCTATGCGCGTTTTGCCGACACCTTCCTGCTGCTCCACCCGCTCTGGAAAGGCCTTGGCTACGGGCGCGTCGAGGCGCCGATCAAGTTCGTCGAAAAGCGCGTCAAAGGCTTCATGTTCGACTGCCGCATGTGCGGCCAGTGCATCCTGTCGTCGACCGGCATGTCGTGCCCGATGAACTGCCCGAAGCAGCTGCGCAACGGCCCCTGCGGCGGCGTGCGCGCCAACGGCAATTGCGAGGTCGAGCCCGATATGCCCTGCGTCTGGGTCAAGGCCTGGGAAGGCTCGCAGAACATGGTCAACTCCGACAAGATCCTGACCGTCCAGAAGCCGGTCGATCAGTCGCTGCGCGAAACCTCCGCCTGGCTGCGGGTCACCGCGCAGGCGGCGGCAGCCCGTGAAGCCGCTGCCGCCCCCAAGACCGGGGCCGCCGCATGACCACCGGCCAGCGCGACGAGAACCCGGCCGGCATCCATTTGCCGCTCGATCCCCTGCCCGGCCATTCTTCGCGCGGCCGCCTGGAGCGCGTGCTGCGGCGCGGCGAGTTCGCCGTGACCACCGAGCTCAACCCGCCCGACAGCGCCGATCCGGAAGACGTCTACAACCGCGCCAAGATCTTCGACGGCTGGGTCGACGCCATCAACGCCGTCGATGCCTCGGGCGCCAATTGTCACATGTCCTCGGTCGGTATCTGCGCGCTTCTGACCCGCATGGGCTACGCGCCGATCATGCAGATCGCCTGCCGCGACAAGAACCGCATCGCCATCCAGGGCGACGTGCTCGGCGGCGCGGCAATGGGCGTCGCCAACATGCTGTGCCTCACCGGCGACGGCGTGCAGGCCGGCGACCAGCCGGGCGCCAAGCCGGTGTTCGACCTCGATTCCATGTCGCTGCTCGAAACCGTCCGCATCATGCGCGACAACGGCAAGTTCCTGTCCGGCCGCAAGCTGACGACGCCGCCACAGGTCTTCCTGGGTGCGGCCGTCAACCCGTTCGCGCCGCCCTTCGACTTCCGCCCCATCCATCTCGGCAAGAAGATCGCAGCCGGCGCGCAATTCGTGCAGACGCAATATTGCTTCGACGTGCCGATGTTCAGGACCTTCATGCAGAAGGCGCGCGACTTGGGGCACACCGAAAAGGTCTTCGTGCTCTGCGGCGTCGGCCCCCTCGCCTCGGCCAAGACGGCCAAGTGGATCCGCTCCAACGTGCCGGGCATCCATATCCCCGACGCCGTCATCAAGCGGCTGGAAGGCGCGCAGGACCAGAAGAAGGAAGGCAAGCAGCTCTGCACCGACATCATCAACGAGGTGAAGGAAATCCCGGGCGTTGCCGGCATCCATGTGATGGCCTACCGCCAGGAGGAATATGTCGCCGAGATCGTCGATGAATCGGGCGTGCTGAAGGGCCGCCAGCCATGGAAGCGCGAGATCCGTCGCGACGACCAGATGGTCGCCGACCGGCTCGACCACATACTGCACGACGAGATTACCGAAACGCAGGTGGACATGGTAAAGACCGCGCACTGAAAACGCGGCCGATCACCAAGACCCTGGAACGAAACCAGACACGATATAGAGAAGCACTTTATATCAAGGCGGAGAGACTTCATGACCCGGACCATCGTCGCCTCGGCGACACGCGAGATCATCATCGGCTTCGACCAGCCCTTCTGCGTCATCGGCGAGCGCATCAACCCGACCGGCCGCAAGAAGCTGGCCGCAGAGATGGTGGTTGGCAATTTCGAGACCGTCATCAAGGACGCGCTGGAACAGGCCGCCTGCGGCGCCACCATGCTGGACGTCAATGCCGGCGTGACCTCGGTCAACCCGAATGAGACCGAGCCCGGCCTGCTGGTGCAGACGCTGGAGATCGTGCAGGGCCTGGTCGACTTGCCGCTGTCGATCGACAGCTCCGTCACCGCCGCGATCGAGGCAGCGCTCAAGGTCGCCAAGGGCCGCCCGCTGGTCAACTCCGTCACCGGCGAGGAGGAAAAGCTCGAGGCGATCCTGCCGCTGGTCAAGAAGTACAACGTGCCCGTGGTTGCCATCTCCAACGACGAGACCGGCATCTCGATGGATCCGGACGTGCGCTTCGCCGTCGCCAAGAAGATCGTGCAGCGCTGCGCCGATTTCGGTATCCCCGCGCATGACGTCGTCGTCGATCCGCTGGTGATGCCGATCGGCGCGCTGGGCGACGCCGGCCGCCAGGTGTTCGCGCTGCTGCGCCGCCTGCGCGAGGAGCTCAAGGTCAACACCACCTGTGGCCTGTCGAATATCTCCTTCGGCCTGCCGCACCGCCACGGCATCAACGCCGCCTTCATCCCGATGGTGATCGGCGCCGGCATGACCTCGGCGATCATGAACCCGGTCCGTCCGCAGGAAATGGAAGCCGTCCGCGGCGCCAATGTGCTCAACGGCACCGACGAGAACTGCACCAACTGGATCCGCACCTATAAGGACTACAAGCCGGCCGAAGGCGGCCAGGCGATTGCAGCACCCACGCAGGTCAACGCGCCCGGCGATGGCGCTGCCGCCGGTGGCCGCCGCCGCGGCGGCCGAGAGGCCCGGATGGGTCGGGGGTAAGCGCGCTACCGTGAGCCGCACCGCAAACAATGCCGATCCGACCGCATCGCCGATACGGTCGGATCGGTCTGTTTTGCACTCTGGCGATACCCTATATGGCATCGAACATACCCATTCCCGCCCAGTAAAGCAGAAGACCCGAGATGTCTGGTCCCTGGACCAACGGGCACTCCACCCAATAGTAAAACGATCCGTTAAACGGCATCGGCAATTGCCATC
>JAEKLU010000174.1 GCA_019509685.1 Mesorhizobium sp.
GCCATCCTCAACCGCGCCGCCGACCTATACGAGGCCAACGCGGTCGAGTTCTTCGCTTTGGCCACCCGAGAGGCCGGCAAGTCGCTGGCCGACGGCGTCGCCGAGGTGCGCGAAGCGGTCGACTTCCTGCGCTATTACGCGGCCGAGGCGGCGAATGCCGAGCCGGGCACCGAGGCGCGCAGCGCCATCGTCTGTATCTCGCCGTGGAATTTTCCGCTGGCGATCTTCACCGGCCAGATCGCTGCAGCGTTGGTCACCGGCAATTCGGTGATCGCCAAGCCGGCCGAGCAGACGCCGCTGATCGCCTTCCGCGCGGTCGAGATGCTGCGCGAGGCCGGCGTGCCGGAAGATGTCATCCAGCTGCTGCCGGGCGACGGCCCGTCGGTCGGCGGACCGCTCACCGGCGACTCGCGCATCGCCGGCGTCTGCTTCACCGGCTCGACCGAGGTCGCCAAGCTGATCGAAAAACAACTGGCCGAGACTGCCGCGCCCGACGCCATGCTGATCGCCGAGACCGGCGGGCTCAACGCCATGATCGTCGATTCCACGGCGCTGCCCGAACAGGCGGTGCGCGATATTCTGGCTTCCGCTTTCCAGAGCGCCGGCCAGCGCTGTTCGGCGTTGCGTGTGCTCTATGTCCAGAAGGACGTCGAAAAGAAGATGCTGGAGATGCTGAAGGGCGCCATGGAAGCGCTCAACATCGGCAATCCTTGGGCAATCTCGACCGATGTCGGTCCGGTCATCGACGACGAGGCGCAAACCTCGATCAGCGACTATTGCAAGAAGAAGGGGCTGGAGGGTCGGCTTATCGCCAAGCTCGAAGCGCCGGCAACCGGCCGCTTCGTCGCGCCGCATGTCTTCCGCGTCAAAGGCATCGAGGAGATGGAGCGCGAGGTGTTCGGCCCGGTGCTGCATGTAGCCACCTTCGACGCCGATGAGATCGACGCGGTGATCGCCGCCATCAACCGCAAGGGCTATGGGCTAACCTTCGGCCTGCACACCCGCATCGAAGGCCGTGTCCAGCACTTCGTCGACGGCATCCATGCCGGCAACATCTACGTCAACCGCAACCAGATCGGTGCCGTCGTCGGCTCGCAGCCATTCGGCGGCGAAGGCCTGTCGGGCACCGGGCCGAAGGCCGGCGGGCCGCATTATCTGCGCCGCTTCCGCAAGGGGCCGGAAGCCGGCACCGAGGTCGGTGAAGGTCACAAGGTGACAGCGACCGAACTTGCCGACAATCTGCCGGATCCCGCACTCGGCGGCTGGTCGACGCGGCCGGACCGTGTCGCGATCCTGCGAAAACATCTGCGCGGCAAGGGCGCTGCGGCGATTGCTGCCGCCGCCAGTCTCGATTTCGGTCAGGTCGACCTGCCCGGACCGACCGGCGAGGCCAACACGCTTTCGCTGTCGCCGCGTGGGCGGGTGTTGTGTCTCGGCCCGGATGCCGAGACTTTGCTCGCGCAGACGATCCAGGCACTGGCGGCCGGCAATGCGGTGTTGGCCGTGGCGCCGGGTGCGCCCGCTGCTCTTTCCGCATTGACCGGCAAGGGCCTACCGCTGGCGGCCATCGACGGCCGTCCCGATCCAATCGAGGCGCGTTCCCTGCGCGTCGATGTGGTCGCCTTCTCCGGCACGCCGGAAGCGGCGCGCATCGTGCGCAAGGTCGTCGCCGACAGGACTGGCCCGATCGTGCCGCTGGTCAGCGAGGTGCTCAACCCAGCCGCCTATGCGCATGAGCGCGCCGTCTGCGTCGACACCACGGCCGCAGGCGGCAATGCCAGCCTGCTGGCTGCCGCCTAGGGCCAGGCTTTTCACTTGTCACCGGCTTCGGGCCGGTGCAAAGGGCAAGAGCCCGAAAAACCTTGGGCCTCAATCGGGGCAAGCTACGCATGCCAAGCACGACCGCGCCATTCGAGCTTCCTCGAGTGGGTGTTGTCATTACCTGTCACAATTATCGCGCCTATATCGAGAACGCGATCCGCTCGGTATTGGCGCAGACCTATCAGAAATGGGACTGCGTCATCGTCGACGATGCCTCGACGGATGGTTCGGCCGAACATGTGCGCCAGCTTCTCGAAACGATAGGCGACCCGCGCCTGCGTCTGCTGGTGCGGCCGCAAAATGGCGGCCAGCTTGCAACGTTCCGCGACGGTTTTGCCGCTGGCGATCAGCCATTCGTGGCGTTCCTCGATGCCGATGATGTCTGGCTGCCGAATTTTCTCGTCGCGCATCTGTCGGCCCATCTGAACACGATGCACCCGGTGTCGCTGTCTAGTTCCGACGTCCTTCTGGTCGATCGCGACGGGGTCGTCCTCGGTGGTACCTACGTTACGATGCGCAAGCCACGTTCGCAGATGGACCCAGACGGTGTCGCCGTGCCGCCCACCAGTCGGCTCGGCGAAATTGCCCCGGGCATCGCCTGTTCCACGGAATATCCGATCACCTACTTCGGGCCAAGAACCTCTGGCTGGATATGGGCGCCGACATCCTCGATGGTTTTCCGACGCGGAGCGCTGGAACCGGTTCTGGCCTTCCCGTTCCAGTCCCGCATGAGCACCGATTATCTTACGGCGACCTGCGCGCATATGGTGGCCGGCAGCTTGCTCCTGTCGGAATGTCTGGGCCTCTACCGCCTGCACGGGGCCAACGCCTCCACCAACGGTGCCTACGCGGGTGGACATGTCCAGCAGACACCGGCGTATAAAGCCAACAACATCAACTTGGGCGCCGACGTTCTCGACTATGTCCTGGCCAATGCCGAACGCCTCGACGCAATACACGGCAAAGGCTTCGTGTCGGAGGTGGTCACGCATCATGTAAGGCGATTTGGCAGGCTGCTTGACGATCCACGTATCGTGCGCTTTCTCAGCCTAAAAAGCCGTTGGCGACGGTGGCGCAAGCGTGCCGCCCGGGACCTGCGGCGTTTGTTTGGCAAAGTCTAGAGCTGCGTGCGGCGCGCCACTCCACTTGATGCAGCAGAACGAGACTTCAGGCGGCCTGCGCGACGTTTCCATCGTCAGGCGCCTTCGACAACCGAAAAGCCTTCGAACTGCGGGTGGCCGAGATAGTGCACCTTCGAGCCGCCGGCATTGCGGTGCGCGGCGCGGAAATTCTCTGACTTCGTCCAAGCGACGAAATCATCCTGGCTTGCCCAGACGGTGTGCGAGGCAAACAGCGTGTAGCCCTCGGTCTCGTTGACCGGGCCGCGCAGCAGGTGGAATTCGCGAAAACCTTTCATTTCGGAAAGGCTGGAATCGCGGTTCTTCCAGACATTCTCGAAGGCTTCCTCGGAGCCGTTCTGGACCTTGAAGCGGTTCATGGCGATGTACATGGGATTCCTTTCATGCGGATGTTGACGGCTGACGCCGCGGTTCGTTGCGTTTGTTCAAAATGGGCCGATGCCGATCTCGAACTCCAAACTTGGGCTTGCAGCCTGTGGCGGCATTGGAGGGAAGGGAGCAGCCTTGCGCACGATGCCGAGCGCAGCCTTGTCGAAAACCGCCGATCCTGAGCTTTCCAGAATGCGCAGCTCATCGATGTTGCCCTTCCTGCCTACGACGAAGGCGACAACCGCATTGTTGCGTGCGGCCAACTGCAAAGAAGGCGGGAGAGTCCGATTGACGCTGCCGAGTTTTGCAAAGACGTCGCCGCGATAGCTGTCTTCGGCGGAGGTGCCTGCGTCTTTCTGTTGTTTGCCCTTGCTGGCCGCTTGCGCCAAACGGTCCTGGCCGTCGGCCGTACCGCTCCTTCCATCGGCGTCTCTGACAGGGGCCGCCGCCGGTGCCGGCCTTGCCTGTGGTATCGGTGGTTGGTCCGGAAAGGCGACAGGCATTTCGACGGTTTCGGGCTGGGGCGCCGGCGTTTCGGTGTTGGTGACCGCATTCCGGGCAGCCACGCTTTGGCGGTCGGGGCGCGGCGTTGCCGCCACCAATATGTCTGGTATCATCACGGACTGTTTGACCGGCTGCGGCGAAGACTGCGCTTGCTGCTCCCGGGTTGGCTCGGGAACAGGTTTCGCAGCTTCCTGCTCAGGCTGAGCAGGTTTTGTCGGGGGTACCGGCCTGGCTGCTTTGGCGGGCTTTGGTTTGGCAGGCTCCGGTTTGGCAGGCTGGGGGGTGGGCACCAGGGTGACATTCACTGCCGCCGGGTTCTTATCCAGCGCGCTGCCGGCGACCTTGTCGCCGGTCTGGTCGCTGCCTTCCGACTCCATGGTGTCCTGGGAATCGGACTTGCCGGCATGCGAGATCAGAAAGGCCGCCGCCACCGCGGCATGGAGCACGCAGGAGATGGCGATAGCGGCTGTCCACTTGCCGCTTCCGGCAGATGGCCGCGCCGGCGCGAGCCGCTCGGCCGGCGCTATTGCCAGGTCGCTGCCGGCGTCGGGGAGGGGACTGATTTCCTGCATGTCGCGGGCGGAAAATTGCAGCGACGCGCGCAGAGTTGTCAAATCAAGATCGTCTGCCCCAACCCGTAACAGACTGGCCAGCGGCCCTGCCACGGTCACTCCCGGGAAAGCGGGATGCAGTCCCACCTCACACCCCGAAAGCGATGCCAGTCCTGGTCGAGGTCTTCAGGCCGCGCATGCAGGTCGCCGGCTCGACGCCGTTGCCGACGCATTCGGTGGCGCTGTTGATCAGCACGCGGCTGAGCTTGCCGCAATCGGCGCCGGCAAGGTCGAAGCGCGTGACCTTGGTCTTGCCGGCCGGCAGATCCTTGAAGTCGAGCACGGTGAGGCGATCGACGACGCCCGCCTCGTTGAACAGCGCGATCTCGAACGCGGCCTTGGACAGGTCGGTGCCGAGCCCGTTGTTGACGACGAAGGTCAGCCGGCAGCCTTTGTCCGAAGGTTGCGCGGCGTTGAGCTCCAGGTCCAGGCTCGGAGCCGGCGCGGACTGGGCCCACGCCGGCGCAACGCCAAGCGACACCGCCAGCGCCGAGGTCAAGAGACGAAGCGATGCCGTCAGGTTCATGTTTGTCAGCCTCCGAAGCGCATGGTTGCC
>JAEKLU010000175.1 GCA_019509685.1 Mesorhizobium sp.
AGCGATAGAATTGAATGGCGAAGCGGTGGCGATGAACATCGCGGCCTTTCGTTGGGGCCGCCGCGCCGCGCATCAGCCGGATTTCGTGCGCAATCTGGTCGGCCAGACCGGCGAGACGGCGCCCAGGCTGGCCGAAACGCTCGACGATGTCATCGCGCGTCGTGTCGCTTTCCTGACCGCCTATCAGAACGCTGCCTACGCCAGGCGATATGCCGATCGCGTGGCGATGGTGCGCGCGGCTGAAGCCGAAGCAGCGCCCGGTTCGACCGTTGTCACCGAGGCCGCCGCCAGAAACCTGTTCAAGCTGATGGCGATCAAGGACGAGTACGAAGTGGCGCGGCTCTACACCGACGGCACGTTCGCGACCGACCTCGCCAAGCAGTTCCAGAGCTACGACAAGCTTGAATTCCATCTCGCGCCGCCGATCCTCGGTCGGCGCGGCAATGACGGCAAGCCGAGGAAATCGAGCTTCGGCCCCTGGATGATGAAGGGGTTCCGGCTGCTGGCGACACTGAAAGGTCTGCGCGGCAGCGCCTTCGACCTCTTCGGCTATAGCGAGGAGCGGCGCGGTGAACGCAAGCTTCTCGCGCAATATGAAGCCGATCTCGACCTGATTGCCGCCGCATTGGCGCCGGGCAGGATCGAAGCCGCCACCGCTCTTGCCTCCGTGCCGGCGCTGATCCGCGGCTACGGCCATGTTCGGCAGGCCAGCGCCGGAAAAGCGGCGGGTGAACGTTCCAGGTTGCTGGATCGCCTGCAAAAGGCTATGGCGGAGCCGGTGCTGCGCGCGGCCGAGTGATCGCGCCAACTGTTGCCCAAGGTTAATTTTCAGCGGTTGGTTTACGCCCCGTTCTGGGACCTATCTGCCGCCGCGGGCGGTCTGCGCCCTGTTCTAAGCCTTTCTTAAGAGCAGGTGTGTCATGACACGGCCTAGCGTTGGGCCGACGATATGGGCAGAACAAAGACCGAAAGCATCCCAGCGGATGTTTATATCCAATTTGTGCGGTCGTTGTTCGACAACGCGCACATGTTGTTGATCGGCGGCGCGTGCTACTCGATCCTCGGGATCATGATCTATCTGCGCACGGGCAATCCCTTGTTCCTGGCGTTTTCCTCGGCTTTGCTTTCCGTCAGCCTTATCCGTTACTTCGGCATTCGCGGTTTCCTGAGGACTGGCGGCGTGATTGCCGATGTCGAGCACGCGCAGAGACTGGAACGCAGCTACATCCTCAAAGGCTGCTTGCAAGGCCTCGGCTTGGGTGCGCTGTGCTTCGTGTCGATCTATGTGTATCCCGATCCCTTTGCCGAGTTGGCGGCGATGTCGCTGACCCTGGCGACCCTGGTCACGGTTGTCGCCCGCAACTACGGGTCTCCGCGCATGGTGCGGATTTTTTCCGTTACCTTCATCGGACCGGCGGCCCTCGCGCTCCTGCTGCGCATGGATGCACCCTCCATCGTCCTCGGCCTGATGATCATCCCTATGACGTTCATCACCATTACAGGCGCCGACCATGTCCGCAATGTGCTGTTCTCGGCGGTCATCGGTCACAAGCAGGCCAGGAATCTGACGCGCCGGTTCGATCGCGCGTTAAACACCATGTCGCATGGCCTGGTCATGCTCGGCCCTGACGGGCGCGTCGCGGTGGCCAACGCCGAAGCCGCGCGCCTGATGTCGCTGAAATCGGGCGACGCTTTGCTTGGACGCTCGATCCATGGCCTTTTGATGCGCGGCGTTGCCGGTGGCATGCTGGCGCCGAAAGACTGCCGCTACATCGAGGCGCAGCTGACGCGTGCGCTACGCGAGGGTCGCGATCGCAAGGTCCTGGTCTCGCTCGCAAACGGCCAGCACTATGAATTTTCCGCCCGCGAAGGCAGCCAGGAACTGGGCGTCATCACCTTCGAGGACGTGACCGCCCGGGTCGAGGCTGAGGAGAAGATCCGCTTCATGGCGCGCTACGACAGCCTCACCGGTCTGCCGAACCGCGCCTATTTCCACGAGCTTGTCGGCGAGGCTATGGCCTCGGGCGAGCAAGAGCGTCTCTGCGCCCTTGCCGTGCTCGACCTCGACGATTTCAAGAGCGTCAACGACACGCTCGGCCATCCGGTCGGCGACGGACTGATCTACGCTGTCGCCGAGAGGTTGGCGGCGATCGCCGAACCGGGCATCACGGTCAGCCGCTTCGGCGGCGACGAGTTCATGATTTTCTTCGACCGGGTGGAAGACGAGAGCCATCTGAACAATCTGCTCGACCAGCTCTTCGTCGACCTGCAGGGCGAGGTGGACGTCGCCGGCCATGGATTGCGCATCCAGAGCAGCGGCGGCGCGGTATTGTCCATAGTCAAGGACACCGACGCGGACGCCATGATCGTCAAGGCGGACCTTGCCCTCTACAAGGCCAAGGAGCTCGGCAAGAACAGCTGGCGGCTGTTCGAGGCGTCCATGGACGCCGCTTTCCGCAGTCGCCAGTTGATGAAGGCCGATCTTCGCAATGCCGTGCAAGCCAAGGAACTGCGTGTCGTCTATCAGCCGATCGTCGCTGTAGACACAATGCGCATCGCCAGTTGCGAGGCGCTCTGCCGTTGGGATCACCCCGATCTTGGCCCGATCTCGCCTAGCGTCTTTATTCCCCTGGCCGAGGAGATGGGCATCGTTTCCGACATAAGCACTTTCGTGCTGGAGGCGGCGTGCGCCGAATGCGCCAAATGGCCGGCCCAGACCAGCGTGTCGGTCAATCTCTCGGCGAAAGATTTCCGCAGTCGCGAGATCGTTCAGAAGGTCGCCGACGCCTTGGCCAAGTCGGGCCTGGCGGCACACCGGCTCGAGATCGAGGTCACTGAGACCGCGTTGCTCGACGACAAATCGCTGACGCGCGAATCGATCGAGGAGCTGAAGGCGCTGGGCGTGCGCATCGCGCTTGACGATTTCGGAACCGGCTATTCGAGCTTGAGCTATCTTCACAAGCTGCCGCTGGACAAGATCAAGATCGACCGTTCCTTCCTGGTCGATTTAAACCAAAACCGGCAGTCGCTCGACCTGCTCAAGGGGATTGTCGGCCTGACCCGAACACTGGGCCTTTCCGTCACCATCGAAGGCGTCGAGACCTTCGAGCAGTTGAAGACACTTGTGCATTCGATCAAGCCGGACTTTGTCCAAGGCTTTCTCTTCGGCGCCGCGCTCAGCGCGTCGGGCATCGAAACGATGTCGAGCGTCACATGGCCGTTTGCCGCGGACCTGCGTGTCGCCGGCAAACGGACAGCCAGCCAAACGTGAAGCCAGGAAAAGTGTGAAACGCTTTTCTGTTCGCAATTGCGTTTAAAAAGACGGCGCTACAACGTGTTTCGTGGCGCAGCCATTAAGGTTAACAAGCGGTAAATCAGCAATATCGAATTTTCAGCTTGTGTCCCATTTCAACTCGAATAGCCTTAGTTGCAGGCGGAATTCGAGGACTGACAATGGATGTTGCGAGGGACCGTGCGTCGGCTGGCGCCAGCGCAAGAATGGACTCGGCGGTCACCCGATCCATCATGCAACTACTGGACCATGTCGAATATCGTCTCATCACCGGCGGCGAAGATCTGGAGGCGATCTATCGGCTGCGCTACAATTCCTACCTGCGCTCAGGCATGTGCGGCCCGATCGCCAGCAGGATGTTCGAGGACCGCTGGGACAATCTGCCGAATTCCTACCGGTTCGGCGTCTATTTCGATGGTCACTTGGTCAGCACGCTGCGGCTCCACTACATTTCCAGCGAGCACCCCTATTCTCCCTCCGTCGATGCTTATCCGGAGATATTGGCCGAGCGGCTTGCCCGCGGAGAGACTTTCATCGACGGAACCCGCTTCGCAACCGATGCCGACAGCGCGCCTGCGCCGGGGGTCTTGCCTTTTCTGACGCTCAGGCTCGGCATGGTGGCCTCAAGCTACTTTGGCCAGACCGCGGTGCTCACGCCGGTCAAGGTCGAACATTCCGCTTACTATGCCCGCATCTTCCATGCCGTGCAGCGGACCGAGGGCAAGATGTTCCCGGGCGTTCTTGCGCCGATCGCCTTGTTCGAAATTCCCTGCGGTGAAAACTTGCGCCAGACACTTGAACGGTTCCCATTCTTCAAGTCGACTCCGGTGGAGCAGCGGATGATGTTCGGCAACCCGGCGATCAACCGGCTGACGCCGCTGTCGATCGTGCCGACGGCGAAATATTACCGCGCCGCTGCCTGAGCGGCCTTCCTTCCTTCTGCAATGAACCTTTCTGGCGCTGCGCCGTTTTAAGGCGGCGGCCCGTCCGGCTGCTCCAGGCCGCGATAGGAAAGGATACCGACATGACCCTCCACTCGATCGCGCTCACCCCCTTGATCTCGCTGATCGCCGGCGTGCTGATCCTGGTGATGCCGCGGCTGCTCAACTACATCGTCGCGCTCTATCTGATCGTCGTCGGCGTGCTCGGCCTGTTCCCGCATCTCGCGGGCTGAACAGCCATCAGGCAGCAAAGAAGCGAAGTGCCGCGGCGACGATCGCTTCAGGGGCGTCTTCCTGCATGAGATGGCCCGAGCCGGGCACCAGCGTCAGGGCGCAATCCGGCAGCATGGCCGCGAGCTTGTAACCGCTGTCCGGCGATATCCAGCGGTCTTCTTCGCCCCACAGCAGGGATACCGGGCAACGCAGCGCGCCATAGAGCGGCTCGACCTCGTCAGTGAAACGCTGATCCATCTGGGCGATTTGCCGGTAGAAGGCGGGCTGGCCGACGGTTCCCGTCCATGGCGCGACATAGGGTTGGAGATCGTTGTCCGACAAAGGCCTGGCCGCCGCGCCCGAGACATACGCTTTCAGGATTGCGGCCTGTATGTAGTCCGGCACGCCGACGAAGGCGGCCTCATGCTGCCGGACATGCTGGACAAAGGGCGAGCCCCACGGACGGACCGCCACCGGGTCGATCAGCAGCAACTTCTCATAGTCACAGCCGTCGATCAGATGCGCGCGTAAAGCCGTGGCGCCGCCGAA
>JAEKLU010000176.1 GCA_019509685.1 Mesorhizobium sp.
TGACCAGCGATAAGGCGGCTAAACCATCCTCTTGCGGAGGACGGGAAAATTGCATGTGTACAAACTAAATCACCAAAGCCCTGGCCTGGCAAGCGAGCTTCCCCAAGGAGCCCAAGGACATCGCCTTGTCTCATCCGGCGGTCGGCGTTGCAAGCAACCACAGGCCGAAGATCGTATAGGCGATCATCAAAAGAGTGAGCGGCAGCTGGCTGAGCGCCGCGCGTGAAGGCTGGCCGTATGATCGCCAGGCAAAACCATGCGCGACAAGCACCGCCAGCACATGGCCGGCGATGATCACGCCAGCCTGCAGATTCCACAGCCACCAGGCCGACTGGGCGCCGGCGACGACGCCCGCTTCGACCATCATGTTTGCGGTGCCGAACACGTTCCAGCCGAGCGCGAACGGGTCGGAGAGCGCGACCAGCGCGTACTGGCCGTCGACCAGCAGCGCGGTTACGTAGTGCGCGATATGGTAGGCGAGCGCGATCGGCACGATCGACCATACGAGCAGGCCTGCTGTGTCCGCGAATGAACGGGCATTGCCGGCAAGACGCCCGCCGAGAAAGACGGCCAGCGCGAACACCGCTGCCAACAAAATGAAGGTCAGCACGAGGCCGAAGCTGCCGATGCCGATCAGCGCGGTGCGACCGGGGAACTCCAGCGGATTGACGCCGAACAGGCCGAGCCAGAAGAAGGTCTTCGACAGGCCGTCGAAGGATACGGACGACAGCGCCAATAGAAGAAAAGCCATGCCGCTCAATGGCAATGGTTCGGCGGCAAGCAGCCCGACGCCCGGCCATGCGAGCGAGAGGCGGCCTTGCTCGCGCTGGAATGGCGCGAAGCGTGCGACTATCGAGAAGAAGACGCTCAGGAACTCGCCGCGCCGGCTCCAGGTCTCATAGCCGAAGGCCAGCATGGCGAAGAAGGTGACCAGCCAATAGAGGCCGGCGGCGCATGCTAAGCGTGCTGGATCGTCGGGCGCCGGGTCGATCAGCTCGAACCAGGCGAAGGCGAAGAACAGCACGAAGGCAAGCCAGAAGCCGAGCCATGGGGGTAGGCGCGATGGCTGTGTTTCGTCGCCTCGGAGCCCGACGATCCGGGCCGCGACACGGTACGGGCCGTACCACGGGTTGAGCCATGCCCACAGGTTGCCAAAGACGCCTTGAAGCAGCGTGAAGCCGGCCCAGAGCAGCGTCCAGATCACCAGTGGCAGCGGGTTGGAGAGTGGATCGCGGCTGCCGAAGAGGCCGGCGGCAATGAGGATTGCGAAACCGGCAAAGGAAATGAGACTGATGATTGTGCGTGAGCCGTCGCCGAATGAGAACAGCGGAAGGCGCTTGCGCCAGAAGCGGTCGAAGGCGACGGGTGGCACCAGCGCCAGCACGAGGAAGCTGATGGCTACGGCCAGTGCGCCGCCGGCGATGTAATAGCCGGTTGGGAGGAGGAGGACGTGGCCACGGTCGGAGGCGTGGGCGAAGGCGGGGGTGGGAAGGAGGGCAAGGAAAGCGAGAGGGAAGGCTAACCTGTGGCGACGGCGTTCTACGGCCCCCCTCTCTGTCCTGCCGGACATCTCCCCCTCAAGGGGGGAGATTGGCTGTTTCGGCGCCGGTTCTTTCTTAGCAACGTCGAAGATTGGCGAAAGCGGAGACGAAAGCTTAATCTCCCCCCTTGAGGGGGAGATGTCCGGCAGGACAGAGAGGGGGGCGAAGGAACTCGGCCTATCCAGCCTTGCTCTATTTCTTGACGATGCAGGACATGTCTGGGCCACGAAGAACGACCCTCACACCTTCACCAACTGCTCCACACGTCCCTTCTCGCCGAAAATCCTGAGATACCGCCTTATCTCTTTCGCATCCCCGGTCGCCTTGGCCGGATTGTCCGACAGCTTCACCGCCGGCCGGCCATTGGCTTCCGTCACCTTGCAGACCAGTGATATCGCGTCGAGGCTGTCGGTCTCGGTCGGGGCGCAGCCTTCGAAATCGTTGGTGAGGTTGGTGCCCCAGCCGAAGGACATGCGCACCTTGCCGCGGAAATGCCGGTAGGTTTCCTCGATGGTCTCGACCTCGAGCCCATCGGAGAAGATCAGCAGTTTCTGCTTGGGGTCCTTCCCCCTCTGGCGCCACCACTCGATGATCCGCTCACCGCCCTCGATCGGCGGCGCGCTGTCGGGGCGGAAACCGGTCCAGTCGGCGACCCAGTCCGGCGCGTCGCGCAGGAAGGAATCGGTGCCGAAGGCATCGGGCAGCACGATCAGCAGGTTGCCGCCATAATAGCGCTGCCAGTCCTGCAGCACTTTGTAGGGCGCTTCGCGCAGCTCCTCCTCGGAATTGGCCAACGCGGCGAACACCATGGGCAATTCATGCGCGTTGGTGCCCAGGGCCTCGAGGTCGTTGTCCATGGCCAGAAGCACGTTGGAGGTGCCGGTGAAGGCCTCGCCGATGCCTTCCTTCAGCGCCTCCACGCACCAGCGCTGCCACAGGAAGGAATGGCGGCGACGGGTGCCGAAATCGGAGATACGGATGCCGGGCAGCGCCTTCAGCCGCTCGGTCTTGGCCCACATCTTGGCCTTGGCGCGGGCATAGAGCACATCGAGCGCGAACGGCCCGTAGGAGCGCATGGCGGCGCGCGAGCGGAGCTCGTTGATGATGGCAAGCGCCGGGATCTCCCACAGCGTGGTGTACATCCAGGGACCGGGGAAAGAGAGCTCGTACTGGCCGTCGCGCTTGGAAAGCTCGTATGGCGGCAGCCTGAAACCTTCCAGCCAGGCGAGGAACTCCGGCTCGAAGATCTGCTTGCGGCCGTAGAAATTATTGCCGCCCAGCCAGATCATTTCCTTCTTGGAAAAGCGCAGCGTGCGGGCATGGTCGAGCTGCTCGCGCAGTTCGACCTCGTCGATGTCGTCGGCGAGGCGCACCGAGGTCGTGCGGTTGATCAGCGAAAAGGTGGCGTCGACCTTGGGGTACATGCCCCAGATCATCTGCAGCATCAAAAGCTTGTAGAAGTCGGTGTCGAGCAGGCTGCGCACGATCGGGTCGAGCTTCCAGGTGTGGTTGTAGACGCGCCGCGCTATATCGGTTCTTGCCATGCCTGCTGCCGCCTTCGCTGCTCGCCTTCAAGGCGCTTCGCACAGGGGCGCGCCTCGAGTGTTGGATTTAGCCAATCGCGTCTTAGCATCGAATTCCTGGATGCGCTGCCCGCTTTGCAAGCTGGCCCGACAAAAACGCCGGCAGGCAAGGCCAGCCTCAGGACGCGGTTCTGGCGCCTATGACCTTGAGCGCCGGGCGTTTCCTGCGGCTCAGCGCGCGGCCGGCCACCGGCGCGTCGGCGCGCCTGTCGGCCTCTTCCTTCTCGGCAAACAGCCAATCGATGAACAGCTGCACGATCGGCGCCGAGCGCATCTCGTTGCGGCAGACGACATAAAAATCGTCGACCGCCGGCACCGACAGGCTGAACGGCGCCACCAGCAGGCCCCTGGCGAGCAGCGTGCTGGCGGTGACGGAATCGCCAAGCGCCACGCCGTGGCCGTGTACCGCGGCTTCGATTGCGGTGCGCGCGTCGCCGAGATGGTGGCGGCGGCCGCGTTCGAGATCCAGCCCGTCGGCGGCGGCCAGCCAGGTATGCCATTCGCGCCCGTCATCGCCATGCAGGAAGACGTGATCGGCGAGGTCGCGCACGCTGCGGATCGGCCGGTTGTTGATCAGCGTCGGGCTGACCACCGGGAACAGCTCGAGGCCCGACCATTTGCGCATCCAGCAATCGCTCCAGCTGCCATCGCCATAGAGCACGCAGACATCGACCTGCGGCGAGCGGATGTCCCTGATATCGTTGGACGGGATCAGCGTCAGCCGGATGTCGGGATATTGCGCCATGAAGCTGCCGAGCCGCGGCGTCATCCAGAGCAGCAACAGCGCCGGCACGCAGGACACCGACAACGCGCCCGCACTCGCCGGCCTGGTCATGCGCTGGGTGGCGGCGGCGATGCCGTCGAAGGCCGTCGACACCGCCGGCAGAAGTTCGGCGCCATGCGGGGTGAGCTTGACCCGCTGTCCGGTGCGTTCGAACAGCCTGACGCCGAGCGATTGCTCCAATGCCTTGATCTGATGGCTGATGGCGCCATGCGTGACATTGAGCTCACCCGCCGCCTTGGTCAGCGAGGCGTGGCGCGCCGTGGCCTCGAAGGCGCGCAGCGGGTTCAGGGGTGGCAGGCGCTTGGCCATGGACAGCTCGCTACTTTGTGAGATTTTCTCACAATCGAGACTGTAACAATATCAATTGATTTTTCAAAGCCGCTGCCCGACACTTTTGCCCGGAACAGCTTTCAAGAGACGTGAAATCCGCGCGGACAGCGGGCAACGATCCAGCCGCAGATGGCTGGCGTGGCAATTGTCCATGCGGGCAGCAAGCAGAGGAGGACCGGACATGGGTTACGATCGCGGCAAGCTCGAAGCGTTGCGCCGCAAATATGGCGAGAGCCATGGTGGCGAGATGTTCGACCCGAAATTCCGCAAGGTCGCCGACAAGATCTTCAACAAGTCGGGCACCAGGCTGGCGCCCTATTCCGGCATCCCGACCTTCCTCGCCGCGCCCTATCGTGAAATATCGGCCGACAATCCGGATTTCGGCGATCTGCAGGTGGCGATGATCGGCGTGCCGATGGACCTCGGCGTCACCAACCGCCCCGGCTCGCGCTTCGGGCCACGCGCGTTGCGCACCATCGAGCGCATCGGCCCTTACAATCATGTGCTGGAATGCGCGCCGACGCATGAGCTTCGCGTCGCCGATATCGGCGATACGCCATTCCGCAGCCGCTACCGGCTGGAGATCAGCCATGAGGACATCGAGCGCCGCACCAACCAGATCGTCGATGCCGGCGTGCTGCCGCTTTCGGTCGGCGGCGACCACTCGATCAGCCATCCGATCCTGAAGGCGGTCGGCAAGAAGGCGCCGGTCGGCATGATCCATATC
>JAEKLU010000177.1 GCA_019509685.1 Mesorhizobium sp.
TGCAGGATGCTGCCAAAAGCAGCCATCGAACGACCACGACACAGATCTGCAATCGACATGAAATGAAGCTGAAACATACCTGACTTAACGCAGTGCCGGGCGCCTCCCCGCCCCGAATCAAGGAGAAAGATTATGTCCATCCTCTCGTCCCTCGGTCGTCTCGCGACCGAATTCAGCGCGGCCCGCGCCCGCTACCAGACCGAACGCGCCATACACGCGCTGCCGATCGAACTGCAGAAGGACATCGGCTGGCCGGAAGCCGCCGACGCCAAGACCAACATGCGCTTCGGCGTCGGAAGCTGGGCCGGAGCGAAGTAACCCAGTGAATGTTCAATGCTAAAGGCCTGCCGCGTCAGCTCGGCAGGCCTTTTCGTTTATGCCGGCGCCTTTTTGGTTGTGCAGGACCTTTTTTTGTTTGCATTCAAACGACTTTCCCAGCCATGCGAGCGACGCATGACGCATATGAAGCAGCCGCATAGCGGGTTAATTTTCAACCTAAAGCATTGTAAGAAATAAGCAATTTAACGCAACCTGCCTAAAAATGTCGCAAACGGTGTCGTATTTCATATCAAGCGCTTCGCTTTTGCGATTTAGTTTATGCTGGAGTGAGCCTATATCACCGCCAGCAAACGAGCTGCCCCACTCCATCAAGCGAAGGCGACCCGTTTAGAGCGACGTGCGTCCAATTGGACGCACAAAGTACGCTCTAACACTTTGAGTCTGCGCATCGTGCTTTCCGAAAATCAATTCGATTTTCGGGCCGATGCGCGAGCAACCGATTGGAGATGATCATGAAGCTTTTTGCCCGCCTCTTCGCCCGCCGCGAAATGAACCTGACCACCGCTCTCGAGCGTCAGCGTCTTGCCAACACCATGCCCGGCCAGACCGGCGCCATGAATGCCTCGCGCCTCGGCTTCGTCGCCTGAGGCAATCGGCAACCAAGCTGAATTCAGCGCCGCCCGGTTTCACCGAGGCGGCGTTTTCATTTGCGCTCGCCCCGTGTTGCCCTGGCGCAATGCGTTAGCGCGGCGTGAATTGCCCATTTGCGACCCGTGTCGCAAATTTAATCTTCACTTAGCCGCCTACCCGATTGACAGGAATGATTTTTCCTGATGTCGCTATGCTATTCGCGACATCCTGTTCGCGTCATGGCTGCGTGAGGTTCCCGTGAACGTCGTAAAGCATCCGATCAAGCGATCGTTTGTGTTCTTCCTTGTCCCTGACTTCACCATGATCGCCTTTGCGACAGCGCTCGATCCGTTGCGCTCCGCCAACCGGATGCTCGGCTACGAGGCTTATCGCTGGCGTCTGGCCAGCATCGACGGTAAGCCGGTGAGCGCCTCGAACGGCGTCGAATGCGCCGTCAACACCTCGCTGGAGGAAGAGCGCAAGAAGATGGCGGGGCCCGATCGCCCGTCGATGGCCATCGTCTGCAGCGGCGTGAATGTCGAGCGCTACCAGAACAGGTCGGCCTTCGCCTGGCTGCGCGAGGAATACAATCGCGGCGTCGCCGTCGGCGGCCTATGCACCGGCGCGCATATCCTGGCCGCCGCCGGCCTGTTGTCCAACAAGCGCTGCGCTATCCATTGGGAAAACCTGCCCGGCTTCTCCGAAGCCTTCCCGAAGGCCAATGTCTTTGCCGATCTCTTTGAGATCGACCAGAACGTCTACACCTGCGCCGGCGGCACCGCCGCGCTCGACATGATGCTGAAGCTGATCGGCGACGATTTCGACGAAAGCCTGGTCAACCGCGTCTGCGAGCAGGTGCTGACAGACCGCGTGCGCAGCCCGACCGACCGCCAGCGCCTGCCGCTGCGCGCCCGGCTGGGTGTGCAGAATTCCAAGGTGCTGACCATCATCGAACTGATGGAAGCCAACCTTTCCGAGCCGCTGTCGCTGATCGAGATCGCCGACCATGTCGATCTGTCGCGCCGGCAGATCGAGCGCCTGTTCCGCACCGAGATGGGCCGCTCGCCAGCCCGCTACTATCTCGAGATCCGGCTCGACCGCGCCAGGCACTTGCTGATCCAGTCATCGATGCCGGTGGTCGAGGTGGCCGTGGCCTGCGGTTTCGTCTCGGCCTCGCATTTCTCCAAATGCTACCGCGAGCTCTACGCCCGCTCGCCGCAGCAGGAACGCGTCGACCGCAAGCAGTTGCTGGCGGCCTGAACCGGCCCTCGGATCAAGCCACGGCCGCCTGCCCCTGCGCCGTCCGCATCGCCTCGATGCGGATGTCTTCGGTGAGCTGCGCCTTCAGCGCCGAAAATTCCGGGCTGGTCTTCAGCGTGTAATGGCGCGGATGTGGCAGGTCGACCGGCACGTCCGACTTGATGCGGCCGGGCCGCGCGCTCATCACGATCACCCGCGACGCCATGAAAATCGCTTCCTCGATGTCATGGGTGACGAACAGCACCGTCTTCTTGCGCCGCTCCCAGATGCCGAGCAGCAATTCCTGCATCGAAAGCTGCTTCGGCCAATGGTTCTCGAAACCCTTCAAACCGACGAGGTCGACATAGGAGGCGACGACGGCGTTGCGCTCGCGCTCCGGCATGCCGCGCTCGCGCAGCCCGAAGCCGATGTTTTCAGCCACCGTCAGCCAGGGAAACAGCGTGTAGGACTGGAACACCATGCCGCGATCGGGGCCCGGGCGCGTGACGGTTTTGCCATCGAGCAGCACCTGGCCGGTGCTTGGCGCCTCCAGCCCGGCGACGATTCTGAGCAAGGTCGACTTGCCGCAGCCGGAGGGGCCTAGAATGGTGATGAAATCATTGGCCGCGACCGAGAGGTCGACCGGCTGCAACGCCTGCACCGGCTTGCCGCCCCTGACTGCGGCAAAGGTTCGCGAGATGCCTTCGATGCGAAGCTTGCTCATGCCAGGCTCCATGGATAGAGCCAGCGGTTGAGCCCCTTGAAGGCGAAATCGGACAGCAGCCCGATCAACCCGATGACGATGATACCGAAGATGATCTGCCCCGTCGCCAGCCGCGACTGGCTGTTGATGATCATGTAACCGATGCCGGACGACGAGCCGATCAGCTCGGCGACGATGACGTAGGTCCAGGCCCAGCCGAGCACCAGCCGCAGCGTCTCGGCGATCTCCGGCGCGTTGGCCGGCATGATGACGCGCTTGACGATGCCGTTGTCGGTCGAGCCTAGCGTAGAGGCCGCCTCGACCAGATCGCGCCGCGTCGAGCCGACCTTGACGGCCACGATCAATATGATCTGGAAAACCGAGCCGACGAAGATCACAAGGAGCTTTTCGAGCTCTCCGATACCCGCCCACAAGATGAGCAGCGGGATGAAGGCCGATGCCGGCAGGTAGCGGGCGAAGGACACGAACGGCTCAAGGAAGGCCTCGACCGGCTTCCAAGCGCCCATGGCGATGCCGATCGGCACGGCGATGAGCGAGGCCAGCACGAAGCCGCCGAAGACGCGCCACATGGTGATCAGGATATCGAGCCAGAAACGATCCTCGACGAGCAGCCGCCAGCCATCCTTCAGCATCGACAGCGGATCGGCGAGAAAGATCCGGTTCACATGGCCGCCGAGCGTGATCCAAGCCCAGAACGCCACGAACAGCACGAAGAAGGCGACGCCGAGCACGGCTCGCACGCCGGGCGCAACAGGATGCAGGGGACGCAGCATCAGGCCCTCTCGTTGACAAGGAATGGCGGTGGCCGGAAGCCACCGCCGATCGCGGGATTGAGGATCAGTTCGCCACCGCGCTGGTGTCGGCAAGCGTCGTCACATCCGGCGCTTCCTTGATCAGCCCCATCTGCAGCAGAAGCTCGCCCGCGATCTTGGAAAAGTCCTGGAAATCCTTGCTGAAGAACTGCTTGTTCTCCGCCTTGTCGGCCCATTTCAGGTACTTGGCCGAATCCTCGAACTCCTTGGCCGACTGCTTCACGTCGGCGCCCATGATTTCGTAGGATTTCTGCGGATCCTTCTTGATCAGGTCGAGCGCCTCGAAATAGCTGTCCGCCAGCGCCTTGGCGGCATCGGGATTGGCTTTGAGGAAATCAGGCGTGCAGCCAACCGTATCGAGCACCATCGGATAGTCGAGCGTGGTGGCCAGGATATGCCCCTGGTCGGACTTGTCGCGCACCGCCGAAATGAAAGGCTCATAGGTGACGGCGGCGTCGTTCTGGCCAGCCAGGAAGGCTTGCGCCGCCGCGTCCGGCTCCAGATTGACGACCGTCACATCCTTGGTCGACAAGCCGTTCTTGTTGAGCACCCAGGCGAGCATGAAATAAGGCGAGGTGCCAGGCGCCGACGAGGCGACATTCTTGCCCTTGAGATCGGCCACCGTCTTGATGTCGTTGCGCACGACGATGCCGTCGGCGCCATAGGACTTGTCGAGCTGGAAGATCTGCTTGGTGGTGACGCCGCTGGCGTTCCACACCATCCAGGTCTCGACGGTGGTCGCCGCGCATTGCAGGTCGCCGCTGGCAATCGCCAGCGGGCGGCTCGCCTGCGGCACCTTCTTCAGCGTGACGTCGAGCCCGTGCTTTTCGAACAAGCCGGCCTGCTTGGCCAAAGTCAGCGGCGCGAAGCCAGTCCAGCCGCTGATGCCGATGGTGACCGAGGTGGCGGCCATTGCCGGCGCGCCGAGCACGACGGCCGCCGCCAGCGCCGCGGTGAAAATGCTGGTCCTGTTCATTGTGGTTCCCCTTTTGTGTTGTGAGATCGAATTGTCTCACAGACGCCAAAAGGCTTGTCAATCAAGCACAGGCCCTCGCCCGTGCCATCTTCAATCGAACCTATTCACAGCTTCGGCAACGCGCCTGGTAAAAGGCCTGGCACAGCGCTCAGTACTGGTCGCAGGTGCACTCCGCCGAGGAGATGCGATCATTCCAGCCGCCGAGGCTGCGAGCCCTGCGCTGCACCTCGATCGATCGGCCACGCATCCCGCTATCCTCATAGGCGACCAGCGTGCAGCCGCGGCTCACGAAGATGGACGAGACACGGTCGTTCCAGAACTGGCCGCCGCGGAAATTGACCGAATCGTCGGGCTCCATTTCAATGGACCGGCCGCGGAAGTTGGTGTCCTCGAACATTGCGCAGGCTGGCCCGCCATAGGATTGGGCGATGGCGCTGCCGGTGAAAATTATCGACGCGAATGCAGCCAAGGTAACCAAACGCTTCATGTGATGTTCCTCATAAAATTGCTTCACGCAATGACGCCGTCCCTGCCCCACTTTGCCATCGTGCGACCCAGGGAGGCAAGCCTGCGCGCTCCGGCCTGGCGTCTTGATCAGGGTGTGCCCGGCACCCAATTACGGTTGCGCCACATCTTCTCGCCTGCCAGGCAATCGGCCGCCGGCCTGTCGTCCGCCAGCACGACCGCCGGATGCGCCGCCTCTTCCGCAGCCCATTGCGGCGACGTCGGACCGGCAAGCTCCAGGACCAGCTTGCGGCGAATGGCATCGGGAAACTGCGTCCAGTCATTGACCGGGATCATGAAGGCGCCAGGACCGCCGATGACGCAGTCGCTGTAATAGCGGTCGAGATTGTCGACATCGAAGGCGCCGCTGAAGCCCCCGCGTGTCATCAGCGGCAGGCCGTTGATAGTGATGCCCTGCTTCACCACCTCGTCACGCGTCAGGTTGACCGGCGCGCCCTGGTTGTTCGGCCCATCTCCCGAGACATCGATGACCCGCTTGGTGCCTTGAAAACCGCTCTCGGCGAAAAGATCGCTGCCGAAGGTCAGCGCGCCGGAGATCGAGGTTCGGCGCGCGCTGTCCGGCGGGCTGGCGTTGAGCTGCGTGACGAACCTTTCGGCATCGGCGCGGCTGGCGATCACGGTCCACGGCACGATGACGCGCTGCCAGGTCGTTCCGGCCCATTCGACGTAAGTGACGGCGATCTTGCCATTGGCGCCGTGGGCGATGGCCTTGAGCACATTGTCATGCATCAGCGCCGCCGCCTAGCCATGGCGCTGGATTTCGAGCTCCGCCGGCGACATGGACAGCGAAACATCGACCGCCAGCACCAGCTCGACATCGACCGGCTCGGCCGCTGCCGAGCGTGCGGTCAACCCAAGGACCATCGCCAGCGCGGCAGCGCTCGAAAGCCAAGGACCTGCACGGCCAAAAGCGGACATCACGCAAGGGTAAGCGATAACGGCGCTCGGACAAAGCAAAAAGGCCCGGCATCAGCCGGGCCTATCGGTAACGATGTGGCCGGTCCTCAGCTGCGCGGCTTGAGGCTCTCAGGGTCGTAGAGCGGCTTGTAGCCGACGGCGGCGACCTCGACCGGATAGGTCTCGCCGAAATATTCGACATTGAGCTTACGGCCCTCCTGGGCGAAGGCCCAGGGCAGATAGGCGAGCGCGATGTTCTTGCCGATCGTCGGACCGTAGGCGACCGACGTGGTGAAGGAACGGCGGCCAAGCTCGTCGACCAGGGTTTCACCAGTCGCCGGATCCTGCACCGGCATGATGCCGACCGGATAGCGGGCGACGCCCTTGGCATCCTTGTTGTCGGTCATCACCAGCGTGCACAGGATCGCCGGTTGGTGTTCGCGGGCGCGATACTCGACATGCCGGGCCTTGCCGCAGAAATCGTTGTCCTTGACCTTCGGACGCGCCAGATCGGCCTCGAGCAGATTGTACTCGGTCAGGAGATCGGCGTTCTGCAGCCGCAGGCTCTTTTCCATGCGGCGCGTGTTGGCATAGGTCTCGACACCGAACGGCATCACGCCGGTCGAACGCAACGCGTCCCAGACGGCGAGCCCGTCCTCGTAGCGCATATGCAATTCCCAGCCCTGCTCGCCGACATAGGAAATGCGGAAAGCGGTGACGTCCTTGCCGCCGATCCTGATCGGCTTGATCGCCGCGAACGGGAAATTCTCGATCGAAAGGCCGTCCGGATCCTCGACCACCTTCTGCAAGGTCGTACGCGCGTTCGGACCCCAGATGCCGATGGTGACGTATTTCTCGGTCACGTCGGTGACGGTGGCGTTAAAACCTTTGTCCTGCGCGGTGCGCTGCATGTAGCGGAAGTCGCGCGGCCCCGCGTCGGCGCCGTCGATCACGCGGCAGCGGTCGGCCATGCGGATGACGGTGAAGTCGGCGCGCACCATGCCTTCCTCGTCGAGGAAGTGGGTGTAGATGCCCTTGCCGATGTTGTTGTCGCCGCCGATCTTGGCCGCACATGGTCGGGGCCTTCGACGTCGTACATCGAGAAATGCGACAGGTTGACGATGCCGCAATCCTCGCTCATCGCCAGATGTTCGGCATTGGAGACACGCCAGAAATGGCGGTTGTCCCACTCGTTCTCGCGCACGGGGACGCGGTTGCCATACTTCTCGAGCAGATGCTCGTTGGCGGCATAGCCATGGGCACGCTCCCAGCCGCCGAGCTCCATGAAGTAGCCGCCGAGCTCCTTCTCGCGCTCCCAGAACGGCGAGCGGCGGATGTTGCGGCCCTTGGAGAACGGCTCGCGCGGATGGACTGCCGGATTGTAGACCTTCATCGCCGTTTCGGTGCAGCGATCCCAGATGAACTGCTCCTTCGTCTGGTGCGGGTAGAAGCGCGAATAGTCGATGGCGTGATGGTCGATTTCGGTGCGGCCGTCGGTCATCCAGTCGGCGATCAGCTTGCCCATGCCGGGGCCGTCCTTGACCCAGATGGCGACGGCATACCACAGGCCCCTCACCGTCTGGCTTTCGCCCATGGACGGGCCGCCATCGGTCGTCACCTGTAAGAGGCCGTTGAAGGAATGGCCTTCATTGTAGCCGAGCTCGCCCAGGATCGGCGTCAGCTCCATGGCGCGCTCCAGCGGCGCCAGGATCTGCTCCATGTCGAGGTCGCGCTGCGACGGCGACAGCCGTGCCTGGTCCTTTTCGAGCAG
>JAEKLU010000178.1 GCA_019509685.1 Mesorhizobium sp.
CTTGGTGTATTCGTCGAGCGCTGCCCCGTAATTCTTGGCGTACCAGTCCATGTCGAGCGCGATCTGCTTCTTCATGTTCTCGGGATCGACCGGGTTGATGCGCTTCTTGTCGGCGGGGATCAGCGCATCGGCGGCCGGATTGGCCGGGCCTTGTCCGAGCTTGTCGAACATCACCAGCTGCTTTTGCGGGTCCTGGGCGCTGGCGATGAACTTCATCGCCGCGTCCTTGCCGCCGGGATTGTTCTTGAGCACGGCCAGTGCGCCGGGCGAGATCAGGCCCTGGTCCCAGATGAACTTGATCTTGCCGCCGGAGTCCTGCTCGATCAGCGAGGCGCGGGTCGACCAGACGATCGCCATCGACGCTTCGCCATTGAGCAGCACGCTCTGGCTCTCGGCGCCGCCGCCCCAATAGGCCACGACGTTTTCCTTGAAGGCGGCGATCTTGTCATGTGCGCGCTTCAGGTCGAGCGGGTAGAGCTAGGCCGGCGCGATGCCGTCGGCAAGCAGTGCCGCCTCCCAGCTCGACACGCGCCAGTTGTAGAGCGAGCGCTTGCCCGGAAACTTCTTCACGTCGAAGAAATCGGCCATGCCGGTCGGCGCATCCTTGCCGTATTTCTCGGAATCGTAGGCGATGACATAGGAGAAGAAATAGGTCGAGGCGGCGTATTCCCAACCAAAACCTTCACGCATCTTCTTCTTGTCGACGATGGTGTAGTCGATCGGCTCGAGCGCGCCTTGGGCGCCGAGCGTGATGGCCGAGAACGGG
This sequence comes from Mesorhizobium sp., assembly GCA_019509685.1. The sequence goes on from JAEKLU010000178.1 coordinate 767, forward strand.
TCGACGTCGACGAGGTCCCAGGTCGGCGCGCCGCTCTTGAACTGCGCGGCGATCGCGCCTTCGGTCGGGCCCGAGCCGTCCATCTTGACGGTGATGCCGGTGTCCTTGGTGAAGGCCTGGCCATAGGCGGCGTCATAGGCCGTAAGGGCATCGCCACCCCAGTTGACCAGCACCAGTTCCTTGGCCTGCGCGAAGGCGCCGGTGGAACGCAGCAGCATCGGCGTGCCGGCCAGCACGAGCGCGGCAAGCTGGGTGAATTGTCGGCGCGAAATCTCGCCGCGCGCTGCCCTGGCGGACAGGCCGGAGATCGCTTGTTTTTTGGTTTCGTTGGTCATGTCAGTTCCCCTTTTTTGTTGATGGTTCCGCGGGTTGTGGCGCGCTCCGGATTCTTTGCCGGAAGACTTCGCCGGTGTGGTCGTCATCCTCCGTCCGGAAGGAGGAAACCCTTTTCCGCCGGCCAGGTCAGCCACACGGAATTGCCTTTGCTCAGCGCCGCGGCCGCGACCTCGTTCGGCACCGACACCGTCACCTTGGCGCCTTGCCGCGTCGTCAGGTCGAGCTTGGTCGCCGCGCCCAGATAGGTCGAGCCGACGGCGGTGGCGGCAATGCCGTTTTCGCCGGCGGCTGCTTCGCGCGCGATCGACATATGCTCGGGCCGGATCGCCAGGATGGCGTCGCCGCGGACTTTCTCGGCCTTGCAGTGCATGCTGACCGCGCGGTCTTCGCAGAGACCCATCGAGCCATTGCCGGCGGGCTTGACGCCCTTGACCGGCAGCATGTTGATCTCGCCCAGGAACTCGGCGACGAAGCGGTTGTCCGGCCGGTCGTAGACCTCGTCGGGCGCACCTACCTGCAGCAATTTGCCGTGGTTGAAAATGGCGACGCGCGACGACAGCGCCAGCGCCTCGCTCTGGTCGTGGGTGACGAAGACGAAGGTGGTGCCGGTCTCCTGGTGCAGCCGCTTCATCTCGGCCTGCATCTGGCCGCGCAGGCTCTTGTCCAGCGCCGAGAATGGCTCGTCGAGAAGCAGCACGCCGGGCTCGAACACCAAAGCGCGGGCCAGCGCCACACGCTGCTGCTGGCCGCCGGAAAGCTGTGCCGGCAGTTTGGTCTCGTGGCCTTTCAGGCCGACGCGCTCGACCATTTCGGCGACGCGGCGCTTGATCTCGGCGGCCGGCTTTTTGCGCACCTTGAGCGGGAAGGCGATGTTGGCTTCGACCGACATATGCGGAAACAGCGCATAGCCCTGGAACACCATGCCGGCGGCGCGCTGCTCGGCCGGCCGCTCGGTGATGTCGACGCCGTCGCTGAAAAGTTTGCCCTCGGTCGGCTGCACGAAGCCGGCCAGGATCATCAGGAAGGTGGTCTTGCCCGAGCCGGAGGGCCCGAGCAGCGTCAAGAATTCGCCGCGGCCGATATTGAGCGTCAGATCGTCCAGTGCACGGAAGGAGCCGAAGCTCTTGCCGATCCCGATTGCCTTGATCTCTGCGGCCCGGCCGGGTTGCTGCATCCTGCCTCTTCCTTGGTCGTGGCCTGAGCGTAGGGCAGGGCGCCGGCTCACCGCAACCGAATAGTTTTCGCCTGATCGGCAAATTTGATTCACGGGTGGAGGCGTTTGCGGGGTGGCTGCGGTCGAAGCTGTCGAAGGACGGGGTTGGGGCGTATTGAGGCGGCGCGCAGAACTGCTGATCTCCCCCCTTGCGGGCCTGTTGCGTTATTAGGCATTGGACGCCTGGAGAGGCTGCAGGAGCGCAGCGAGGTGCTTTCCGGCGCGGGTTTGCGGCCGTATGGGGTAGGAGTTGGCGTATTCGGTGGGTTCGGGGCGCAGTGCGACCCAGGATCAGGTGGCCAGCGTCACCCAGCGGCGCATGTTGAAGGCCATGGCCGCGATGAGGACCTGTCCTGCCGCCTTGGCCAGGCCGCGATAGCGGATGGCGCAAAGTCGCATGCGGTTCTTCAAGGTGGCGAAGGTCGTCTCGACGGCAAAGCGTTGCCGGGCGATCAGCTGGTTGAACTGCTTCAGGCGAGCCGGCAGGCGCGGATGATGCTTGTTGGCTCGCCGCATCAGCCGCGGCTTGATCCCGCGCTGCCTCAGCGACAGCTCGCGCGCCTTGGTGTGATAGGCCGCATCCGCCAGCACCGCGCCTTCGTCGCCACAGATCAGATGATCCGCCTCGACCGTGTCGTTGACGTTGGCCGCTGTCGTCCTCACCCGGCGGATCAGACCAGAACCCTGGTCGACGCCGACATGGGCCTTGTAGCCGTAGGAGGAGCCAGGCTTGCCCTGCCTGCGTGTAAAGCCGGCATCGGGATCGCCGACCTCGCCCACCTCCTGCGCGGCTCCACTGGGTGGCCGTGCCGCCGCCGTCTCGATCACCGTGGCGTCGAGCATCGTGCCACGCCGCAGGATCAGCCCGGCTTTGTCCAACTGATGGTCCAGTTCGCCAAACAGCTTCTCCAGAAGCCCAGCCTCGATGAGAAGACTGCGAAAGCGGTTGAGCGTGGTGTGGTCGGGCACCGTCTCCTCGAGCGTCAACCCAACGAAACGGCGAAACGACAGCCGATCGGCGAGCGCCTCCTCCAGTTCGCTGTCCGACAGCCCATACAAGGATTGCAGCAGAAGCGCCTTGAACATCACCAGCGAATTGTACGCAGGCCGCCCTGGCCCAGCCGGCGAGCGCAGCCGCGCCAGGATCTTCTCGAAGCGATACCACTTCACCAGCGACGACAGCCGGTCCAGCCGACCGCTCCGACCAAGACCCTGTGGCAACAGAGCCTCCACAAAACTGAACTGACCGCTCGGCTTTGTCGTCATCGCAAAATCCCCGTTTCAAAAACAGGGAATCACATCCATCCAATTTTGCAACAGGCCCTCAAGGGGGAGGGTGAGAACTGGTCTGATGCAAAATGCCGGTTGCCGTGCTTGCGCATCTGGCGCGGAGCGGGTTTGTTCGCTGCATCAGAATCAGCAGGTGCATGGATGGATACGGTCACGATCAAGGCAAAAGGCATCTCGGTCACGCTCGACCTTAGCGTCGGGCATATCGCCGAGATGACCGTCGACAACGATGGCCTCCAGCTGAAACCGCTGCACCGTGCGCCCTGGGTCGGCACGGGCGAGCCACTGCCGCCGGACCTTCCCGAAGGCACCGTTCGCCTGTCCGGCGATTTCCTCTGCGCGCCGTTCTCGGCCAGCGACATTGAAGAGGCGCCGCTGCATGGCTGGACGGCCAACAGCGCCTGGGATGTCGTCACCAGCGAGGCAACAGCCGACGGCTGGCGGGCCGTCTTCCGGCTGGGCCGCACGGTCATGGGCGCCACGGTCGACAAGATCTTCACCCTGCGGGACAGTCATCCTTTCCTTTATCAGGAACATGTCTTTTCCGGCGGCTCAGGCGCCGTTTCCGCGGCTCATCATCCAATGACGGCGATGCGCGATGGCGGCCGGCTGGCCTTTTCGCCGAAGCGCTTTGCGGCGACGCTGGACCAGTCGCTGGAGCCTGATCCGGCCCGCGGCCGCTTCAAGCTGGCCTATCCCGCGCGCAGCAGCGACCTGACGCGCTTTCCGGCCACCGGCGGCGGCACGCTCGATCTCACCGATTACCGCATGGAGGATGAGCGCGAGGATTTCATCACCATGGTCGAGGCCGATCATGGCGGTCCAGGCTGGACGGCGCTGGCGCGCCGGGCCGAACGGGATCTGGTGCTGGTGCTGAAGAACCCGGCCGAATTGCCGGTCACCATGCTGTGGTTCAGCAATGGCGGCCGCGACTATGCGCCGTGGAGCGGCCGCCATCGCGGCGTGCTCGGCATAGAGGACGGCCGCGCCGCCGTCGGCCATGCCGCCTCGGTCGGTGACAACTGGCTGAAGCGCGAAGGCGTGGCAACGGCTTTCACGCTCGGCGGCGAAGTCTCCTTCCGCCACGTCATCGGCGCGCTGCCGCAGGCAGGCGGCGAGCCGCCGCGCGATATCGCGACAACATCAGGTTACATGCGTCTCACCGGAGCTGATGGTTCGCCCCGCGACGTCGCCTTCGACAGCGATTTCCTGCGTATCGGCAAGCACGGCTGAGGTCGACAGAAGGTCGCCGATGCGCAAATCGCGGTTTGAAATTTCCTCAAACTGCCGACAAGATGCA
>JAEKLU010000179.1 GCA_019509685.1 Mesorhizobium sp.
CTTGTGGGGGAGATGGCCGGCAGGCCAGAGGGGGGCGCCGTAGGGCGCCGATCTTTATACGCTTGGCCGATCAGGCCCCTGCCCGTTCCATGCCCAACCGGGCGATGCGGCGCAGTTCGTCGATCGGGGTCAGCCCGCCGCTGCGCTCATAGTGCCAGAAGGTCCAACCGTTGCAGGCGTCCAGACCCTGCACCTCGGCGCCGACCTTGTGGATCGAGCCGGCGCTGTCGCCGATGGCCAGCGTGCCGTCGGCGCGCACTTTGGCTGCCCAGCGCTTCTTGGCGTCATAGAGTGTGGCGCCCGGTGTCATCAGGCCGGTGTCGATCAGGCTGATGAAGGCGACGCGCGGTTCGGCGCGCTTGCCCGACAGCACGGTGAGATCGGCGCTTTCAAGTGGGCGCACCGCGGCGATGCGCTCATTGGCGGCGTCGATATAGGCCTGTTCGCGCTCGATGCCGACGAAGTGGCGGCCGAGACGCTTGGCGACGGCGCCGGTGGTTCCGGAACCGAAGAAAGGATCGAGCACGACGTCGCCCGGCTTGGTCGAAGCCATCATGATGCGGGCAAGCAAGGCTTCCGGCTTCTGCGTCGGATGCACCTTGTTGCCGTTCTCGTCCTTCAGCCGTTCGCCGCCGGTGCAGATCGGGAACAGCCAATCGGAACGCATCTGCAGATCGTCATTCGAGGCCTTCAGCGCCTCGTAGTTGAAGGTATAGCCCTTGCCCTTCTGGTCGCGCGTAGCCCAGATCATGGTCTCATGGGCGTTCTGGAAGCGGCGGCCACGAAAATTCGGCATCGGGTTGGTCTTGCGCCAGACGACGTCGTTGAGGATCCAGAAGCCGAGGTCCTGCATCTTGGCGCCGACGCGGAAGATATTGTGGTAGGAGCCTATGACCCAGATCGTGCCGTTCGGCTTCAGCACGCGGCGCGCGGCAAGCAGCCAGGCGCGGGTGAAAGCGTCATAGGCTTCGAAGCTCTCGAACTGGTCCCAGTCGTCGTCGACGGCGTTGACCTTCGACTGGTCGGGCCGATGCAGGTCGCCATCGAGCTGCAGATTGTAGGGCGGATCGGCAAAGATGACGTCGATCGACTTTTCCGGCAGCCGGTCAAGGGCAGCTATGCAGTCGCCTTTGAGGATCGTGTCCAGCCATTCGGACCGATGGGGGGCGTGGGAAAGCTCGTCGAGGAGACGCACGGCAGACATCAAAACACCCAAAGGAACGCGTTACAGTTTACTGTCCGTTATGGTTACCGATCAGCGTAAATATTCGGTGAAGGGATTGCGGCGCTCAACCGATGTTTGCGCCAAACGGCCCATTGGTGTATGCCGCGCCGCTTGAGCCGTCAGGCCCCTCCCCAACCATCCGGATTGCCATGCCCCAGCCAGATCTTGTCATTTTCGATTGCGACGGCGTGCTCGTCGATTCCGAAATCGTCGCCGCGCGCATCGAGGCGGAACTGCTGACGTCGGCCGGTTTCGAGATTTCGGCCGAGGAGTTGAGCGAGACCTATGCCGGGCTGACCTTCAAGGACATCATGATGCGGGTCGAGGAGAAATCGCAGATCCCGTTCCAGGCCTCGCTGATCGACCGCGCCGAGCAACTCGTCGACCGCAAGCTGCGCACCGACGTGCGCATCGTCGACGGCGCCCGCGAGGCGGTCGCCGCCGTCACCGCGCCGCGCGCCGTCTGCTCCAATTCGCGCACCGAGCGGGTCGAATTCATGCTGGAGAAAGTGCGGCTTCTGCCGTTCTTCGCCGGCCGTATTTTTTCCGGCCTCGATATCCCGAGCAAGAAGCCGAAGCCGGCGCCGGACGTGTTCCTCTATGCCGCCGAGAAGCTCGGCGCGAACCCGAAGAACACCTTCGTCATCGAGGATTCCGTGCACGGCATCGCCGGAGCCAGGGCAGCCGGCATGCGGGTCATCGGCTTCACCGGGGCCAGTCACAGCTACCCCGGCCATGCCGATGCCTTGACCGAAGCCGGCGCCGAGACGGTCATCCGCCGCTGGCCGGAGCTCAACAGCACGATCGCCGCACTGTCGGAGTGGTCGGAAGACGCCTAAACGTCGTCCGAACCCCTGGCTTTATCGGCTGACTAGTTGGTCGCCGCGGCGCGCTTCTTCCTTTTGCCCTTCGCCTTGTCGGCAGGCGCCGCCGGCGTGCTCTCGTCGTAGCCGGCATAGGCCTGGTAGTCGCGCGCGCTTGGCTCCGGCACCACGACATTGGCGTCGGTGAAGACGAATTGGGTGGCGGCGCTCGGATCGGTGACCTGCACCTGATATTGATGAAGCTGCGAATAGAGCACATCGTTGCCATGCTGGACGGCGATACGGATCGGCATGGTGACGGTTCCGGGCGCGAACATCGGACCCGGCACGACCTTGCCGGCAACGGCGATCTTCATCGACAGCTGGCCGTTGGCGCGGCTGCAATCGCGCGTCACGTCGGTAACCGAAGCCTGGTAGATGATCTTGGTCGGATCGTGATCGGGATCGACCGGTTGGCCGTTAGGCCCGGTCTGCGCGGCCGCGGCGGCAGCTGCCTCGGCTTCGGCATCCGCCGCGGTCTCGCCTTTCTTTTTCTTGGGCTTCGGCTTCGCCGTCGTGCCCTTGGCATAGGTGTTGAAGTAAGCCGTGCCGTCGCGCAGCGTCACTCTTGGGCAGTAGGCCTGCAACTGGCTGGCGAGCACCTTGGGATCCTGTGGCGGCGGCGGCGCGGTCGGGTCGGTCTTCTTGCCGATGCCCAGGTTCAGGATACCATTGTCGCCTGATTGGCAGCCGGCGGCGGCGAGCATAAAGCCGGTAAGCGCCAGACCCGCGACAAGACGACGGTTGACCGAATAAAACGCCATGAAACTGCACTTCCCTCTCACAAAGTCGGTGACGTATAGCAACCGCGCGGCAAAAATGCGACTGAGCCGGCTCGGAAAATTAACCAATTGCCGTGGATGACGCGACCGGCAGCAATGGGCCCTTTACGATGCAATATGTGAGTACCCGCGGGGACGCACCCGTGCTTGGATTTTCCGATGCGGTGCTGGCCGGGCTGGCGCGCGACGGCGGCCTCTATGTGCCGCGCCAATGGCCGCAATTTTCCGCCGCCGACATCCGCGCCATGCGTGGCCTTGCCTATCCTGACCTGGCGATTCGCGTGCTGACGCCGTTCCTCGGCGAGGAGATCGCGGCGCCCGTCTTCGAGCGGCTGGTGCGCGAGGCCTATGCCACGTTCCGGCATGAGGCTGTTTGCCCGCTGGTGCAGACGGGCGCCAACAGCTTCGTGCTGGAACTCTTCCACGGCCCGACGCTTGCCTTCAAGGACGTGGCCATGCAGTTGCTTGCCCGGCTGATGGACCATGTGCTTGCCGAACGCGGCCAGCGCGCGACCATCGTCGGCGCCACCTCCGGCGACACCGGGGGCGCTGCGATCGATGCCTTCGCCGGGCGCGACCGCACCGACATCTTCATCCTCTTCCCGCACGGCAAGGTCTCGCCGGTGCAGCAGCGGCAGATGACGACGTCGCAAGCGCCAAATGTCCATGCGCTGTCGCTCGAAGGCAATTTCGACGATTGCCAGAGCCTGGTGAAGGACATGTTCAACGACCACGGTTTTCGCGACCGGGTCTCGCTGTCGGGCGTCAATTCGATCAACTGGGCCCGCATCATGGCCCAGATCGTCTATTATTTCTCCTCCGCGCTGTCGCTCGGCGCGCCGGATCGCCCTGTCTCCTTCACCGTGCCGACGGGCAATTTCGGCGATATTTTCGCCGGCTATGCCGCCAAGCGCATGGGGTTGCCGATCGAGCGGCTGATCATCGCCACCAACGACAACGACATTCTGGCGCGCACGCTTGCCAGCGGCGAATACCGCACCAAGGGCGTGTTCGCCACCACCTCGCCGTCGATGGATATCCAGGTGTCGTCGAATTTCGAACGCCTGCTGTTCGAAGCGGCGGATCGTAACGCCGAGACCGTGCGGCGCTATATGAACGGGCTGAAACAGTCCGGCGCCTTCACCGTCGAGGCAGGCGAGCTTGCCCGCATCCGCGCCGAGTTCGATGCCGGCCGCGCCAGCGTCGACGAGGTCGCCGCCACGATCCGCGCGACGCTCGAAAAAAGCAGCTATCTGCTTGATCCGCATACCGCCGCCGCCGTGCATGTCGCGGCCGCCCGGGCCAGCGGCGCGGTGCCGATGGTGGTGCTCGGCACCGCGCATCCGGCAAAATTCCCGGCCGCGGTCGAGGCCGCCAGCGGCATTGCCCCGGCGCTTCCGGCATGGCTCGACGGCTTGATGACAGCCGACGAAAAATACACGACACTTCCCTCCGACTTGAAAATGGTGGAAGATTACGTGAGCCGCCACACGCGGGCGTCGCGTTAGGGAGTATTTGCCATATGGGTGTTGAGGTAAGCCGTCTGTCGAACGGCCTGACAGTCGCCACCGAAACCCTTCCAAGCATCGAATCCGTTGCCCTTGGCGCCTGGGTGAAGTCGGGCGCCCGCAATGAACGCGACGAAGAGCATGGCATGGCCCATCTGCTCGAGCACATGGCGTTCAAGGGCACCAAGCGGCGCACTGCTTTCGAGATCGCTTCGGAAATCGAGAATGTCGGCGGCGAGATCAACGCCGCCACCAGCGTCGAGACCACCTCCTACTATGCCAGGGTGCTTTCCGACGACGTGCCGCTGGCGGTCGATATCCTCTCCGACATCCTGCAGGAATCGGAGTTCGATCCGGAAGAGCTGGAGCGCGAGCAGCATGTGATCCTGCAGGAGATCGGCGCCGCGCACGACACGCCCGACGACATCGTCTTCGACCGTTTCACCGAAACCGCCTTCCGCCACCAGACCATCGGCCGCTCGATCCTCGGCACGCCGGAGACGGTCAAATCCTTCACAAAGCGACTCGGCGGTTTCCGCGCCAAGGCGACAGGCAACATTCCGCAATACGCGCAATATGTCGGCGGCGACTTCCGTGAGGACCGCGACCTGATGGACGCGCAGATCGTGCTTGGTTTCGAGGGCCGCGCCTACCATGTGCGCGACTTCTACGCCTCGCAGGTGCTGTCGATGATCCTGGGCGGCGGCATGTCGTCGAGATTGTTCCAGGAAGTGCGCGAGAAACGGGGCCTTTGCTACTCCGTCTATGCCTTCCACTGGGGCTTTTCCGACACCGGCATCTTTGGTGTGCATGCCGCGACCGGGCAGAGCGATATTGCCAAGCTGGTTCCGGTGATCATCGACGAATTGCAAAAAGCCGGCGAAAACATCCTTCAGGAAGAGCTCGAACGGGCGCGCGCGCAATACCGGGCCGGCTTGATCATGTCGGCCGAGAGCCCGGCCAGCCGCGCCTCGCAGATTGCCCGGCAGTTGCTGCTGTTCGGCCGGCCCATCGCCAAGGAGGAATTGATGGAGCGGCTTTCGGCGCTGACCGTCGAGCGGCTGACCGATCTCTCGGCGCGGCTGTTCTCGACCAAGCCGACGCTCACCGCCGTCGGCCCCGTGGGTACGCTTGCGCCCTACGAGGCAATCCTCGAATCGCTAGCGGGTCCGACGCCGACGGCCCGCCGGCTCGCAGTCTGACCTCAGTTCTAAGAGCCGTGTTCGCGCTCCCTTTCTTTCGCCGCGACCTGCCGGCATTGAAGGGCGACAAGGTCACGCTGCGCGTGCCCTTCACCAACGACTATCGCGAATGGTCGACGGTGCGCGGCGAAAGCCGCGCCTTCCTGGAACCCTGGGAGCCGCGCTGGCAGCCGGACGAGCTCGACCGCGCCGCATGGCGGCTGCGCATCAGCCGCTATCGCGAGGACTACGCGCAAGGCACGGCCATTGCCTTCTTCATCTTCGAGAAATCGACCGGCAAGCTGGCCGGCGGCATCACGCTCGGCAACATCCGCCACGGCGTCGCCCAGAGCGGTCATGTCGGCTACTGGATCGGCGAGCGCTTCGGCGGCCGCGGCCTGATGACCGACGCCGTCAAGCTGGTGTCGCGCTTTGCCTTCGATACGCTCAGGTTGCACCGGATCGAAGCTGCCTGTATTCCCGACAACGCCCGATCGATCCGCGTGCTTGAAAAAGCCGGATTTCGGCGCGAAGGACTGCTGCGATCCTACCTTAGGATCAACGGTATCTGGCAGGATCACTACCTCTACGCCCGGATCGCGGACGATCCGCCGGGCGATGGAACGAAGGGCTGATTGTGACGAATTTTGCGCGATTCGCGTCGCTGTTCGCCCTTATCCTGGCGGTCTTCACTCTGTTTTCGGCTGCCGTGCCGGCTTCTGCCGTCGAGCCGATCAAGATCGCGCGCGACGACAAGGCGCTCGACCTCTCCCGCGCCGTCGAGATCTACCGGAATCAGGGCGAGAATTTCCAGGTTTCGACAGCACCTGGGCCTGACGGCATCGTGCGGCGCATCGAGGTCGAGGCCAATGATGCGCGCTCGAGCGG
>JAEKLU010000194.1 GCA_019509685.1 Mesorhizobium sp.
TCAGCCGCGCGCTGCCCGACGTGCGCGACGGCCTGAAGCCCGTCCATCGCCGCATCCTCTACGCCTCGCATGAGAGCGGCTACCACTGGAACCGCAAATATGTGAAGTCGGCGCGCCCGGTCGCCGACGTGATGGGTAAATACCATCCGCATGGCGATGCCTCGATCTATGACGCGTTGGTGCGCATGGCGCAGGATTGGTCGCTGCGCGTGCCGCTGATTGACGGGCAGGGCAATTTCGGCTCGATCGACGGCGATCCGCCGGCCGCGATGCGCTATACCGAATCGCGGCTGACCAAGGTCGCGCATGAGCTCCTGGAGGACATCGACAAGGAAACCGTCGATTTCCAGGACACTTACGACGCCTCGGGCAGCGAGCCCAAGGTGCTGCCGGCGCGCTTCCCGAACCTGCTCGTAAACGGTTCCGGCGGCATCGCCGTCGGCATGGCCACCAACATCCCGCCGCACAATCTCATTGAAGTGTGCAACGGCGCCATCGCCGTCATCGACAATCCGGCGATCGACCTGCCGGCGCTGATGGAGATCATTCCAGGGCCGGATTTCCCGACCGGCGGCATCGTGCTCGGTCGCTCCGGCATCTACAGCGCCTATTCGACCGGCCGCGGCTCGATCGTCATGCGCGGCAAGGTCAACATCGAACAACGCGGCAACGATCGTGAATCGATCATCATCACGGAAGTTCCCTACCAGGTGAACAAGTCGTCGATGATCGAGAAGATGGCCGAACTGGTGCGCGACAAGCGCATCGAGGGCATTTCCGATATCCGCGACGAGAGCGACCGCCAAGGCTACCGCGTCGTCGTCGAATTGAAGCGCGACGCCGTCGCCGACGTCATCCTCAATCAGCTCTACCGCTTCACGCCGCTGCAGACTTCTTTTGGCGCCAATATGGTGGCGCTGAACGGCGGCAAGCCGGAACTGATGAACCTGACCGACATGCTGAAGGCGTTCGTCGCCTTCCGCGAGGAGGTGATCAGCCGACGCACGAAGTTCCTGCTGCGCAAGGCGCGCGATCGCGCTCACGTTTTGGTCGGTCTCGCTATCGCGGTTGCCAACATCGACGAGGTGATCAAGCTTATCCGCACCGCGCCCGATCCGCAGACGGCGCGCGAGCAATTGATGGAGCGGCGCTGGCCGTCAGGCGACGTCGAATCGCTGATCCTTTTGATCGACGATCCGCGCCATCGCATCAACGAGGACGGCACCTACAACCTGTCCGAGGAACAGGCGCGCGCCATCCTCGAGCTTCGCCTGCAGCGCCTGACGGCGCTTGGCCGCGACGAAATCGCCGATGAGTTGAACACGATCGGCGACGAGATCAAGGACTACCTCGACATCCTGTCGTCCCGCGCCCGCATCCAGCAGATCGTCAAGGACGAGCTGGCCGTGGTGCGCGACGAGTTCGGCACGCCACGCCGCACCGAGCTTTCCGAGGGCGGCTCGGACATGGAAGACGAGGACCTGATCCAGCGCGAGGACATGGTCGTGACGGTGAGCCATTCGGGCTACATCAAGCGCGTGCCGCTGTCGCTCTACCGGGCGCAGCGCCGCGGCGGCAAGGGCCGCTCCGGCATGTCGACCAAGGAAGAGGATTTCGTCACCCGGCTGTTCGTCGCCAACACGCACACGCCGGTGCTGTTCTTCTCCTCGCGCGGCATCGTCTACAAGGAAAAGGTCTGGCGCCTGCCGATCGGCAATCCGCAGTCGCGCGGCAAGGCGCTGATCAACATGCTGCCGCTCGAGCAGGGCGAGCGCATCACCACGATCATGCCGCTGCCGGAGGACGAGACGAGCTGGGGCGAGCTCGACGTGATGTTTGCCACCACGCGCGGCACCGTGCGCCGCAACAAGCTGTCCGATTTCGTCCAGGTCAACCGCAACGGCAAGATCGCCATGAAGCTGGAGGAAGAAGGCGACGAGATCCTCGGCGTCGAAACCTGCACCGACAATGACGATGTGCTGCTGACGGCGAGCTCGGGCCAGTGCATCCGCTTCTCCGTCGGGGACGTGCGCGTCTTCCAGAGCCGCAATTCCGTCGGCGTGCGCGGCATCACCATGGCCGACACCGACCGCATCATCTCGATGTCGGTGATCGAGAACGTCGATGCTTCGCCGGCCGAGCGCGCCGCTTACCTCAAGCGTGCAGCAGCCGAGCGCCGTCTTGCCGCCGGCGCCACCGGCGAGGAGGAAGAGATTGCGCTGACCAATGAGGAGATCGGCGAGGAGGCGGAGCTTTCCGACGAGCGCTACGAGTTCCTCAAGGCGCACGAGCAACTCGTTCTGACGGTTACCGAATATGGCTACGGCAAGCGTTCGTCGTCCTATGATTTCCGCCTGACGGGCCGCGGCGGCAAGGGCATCCGCGCCACGGACGTGTCGAAAGTGGCCGAGATCGGCCGGCTGGTCGCGACCTTCCCGGTCGGCAATGACGATCAGATCATGCTGGTTTCGGACGGCGGCACCGTCATCCGCGTGCCGGTCAACGGCATACGCTTCGCCAGCCGCGCCACCAAGGGCGTGACCATCTTCAATACCGCTGAGGGGGAGAATGTGGTGTAAGTCGCGCGGATTTCGGAACCGCAGTCTGACGAGGAAGCCGAGGAAATCTCGGGCGAGACAAGCAGCGAAGACGACGACGCCCAGGGCGAATGATCTCCCACTGCACAAGCACCGGCCAGCGGGCCGGTGCGTTCATTCTGGAAATCAGAAGCGGCGATAGGGCTTGCGGACTACGAAATGGTCGATCCGCCTGGTGTTGGCCTTGACGCGAACTCTTGCTGCTTCCTGATGCAGCCCGAATGCGGTTGCGATCAGCATTACGACGGTCATTGCGGCGGCAAGCATATAGATCAGCATTTGCGTGTTCTCCTGCGCTTACAACGAGAAGATGGGGATTTGGTTTCATCTTCTAAAGCTGCAAGCTAGTGAACGCTGCGTGAAGCGTTCGTGATCGTTGCATTCATCTGTCGTTCATGGCGCCGGAAAGGTTCAAAGGTGGATTTGCCTTTGTTTGAGAGGTTCTAGCTTTTGTTTTTTGCGCAATTCCGGGCGGAAAACCGCTCCCACTTTTCCTGGAATTGCTCTAGAAGCCTGCCATGACCGAGCGCACCGCCCTCTATGCCGGCTCCTTCGACCCGCTGACCAACGGCCATCTCGATGTGCTGAAGGCATCGCTGGCGGTGGCCGACACCGTTTACGCGGCGATCGGCATCCATCCCGGCAAGACACCGCTGTTTTCCTTCGAGGAACGGGTCAAGCTGATCGAGGCCGCGACGAAGGCCGAATTCGGCAAGGACGCAGACCGCATCAAGGTCGTTGCCTTCGACGGGCTGGTCATCGACGCCGCCCGCAAGCAGGGCGCCTCGATCATGATCCGCGGCCTGCGCGACGGCACCGATCTCGACTACGAGATGCAGATGGCCGGCATGAACGAGACCATGGCGCCCGAGCTGCAGACAGTTTTTCTGCCCGCCAGCCCTTCGGTGCGCACCATTACCGCCACACTTGTCCGCCAGATTGCCTCGATGGGCGGCGACATCCGTCCCTTCGTGCCGGCGGCCGTTGCCGGCGCGCTCACCGCCAAGTTCACCAAATAGGCTTTCCCGGAGATCCCTATGCAGCTGAAGAAGCTTGCCTCGTTCCTTGTCGTGCTTGCCGGCCTTATGGCCGCATCCCTGCCGGCCTTTGCCGCCGACAAGGAAAACACCATGATCATCACCTTGAAGGACGGCGACGTGACGATCGCGCTGCGGCCCGACCTGGCGCCCAAGAATGTCGCGCAGATCAAGAAACTGGTGCGCGACGGCGCCTATAACGATGTCGCTTTCCACCGTGTCATCGACGGCTTCATGGCGCAGACCGGCGACGTCAAGTTCGGCAACATGAAGAAGGGCTATAGCGCCGAAGCCGTTGGCACAGGCAACTCCGATTTGCCTGACCTGCCGGGCGAGTTCTCGCAGACCGAGAAATTCACGCGCGGCGTGCTCGGCATGGCGCGCACGGCCGATCCGAATTCGGCGAACTCGCAGTTCTTCATCATGTTCGCGCCGGCGCCGAACCTCGATGGCCAGTACACTATCGTCGGCAAGGTGGTCAGCGGCATGGATCTCGTCGACAAGATCAAGAAGGGTGACGAGGGCGACAATGGCTCAGTCACCGACCCCGACCGCATGATCAAGGTTCGCATCGCCGCTGACGGCAAATAACCCTCTATTTTAAAAAGGATTTCTGACATGGCTGAGATCAAGGATCGCGAAAACGCGCTCATCCTGGAAACGACCAAGGGCAAGGTCGTCATCGAACTGTTCCCCGATTTGGCCCCCGGCCACGTCGCTCGCATCAAGGAGCTGGCGCGCGAAGGCGCTTATGACGGCGTGGTGTTCCACCGCGTCATCGACGGTTTCATGGCGCAGACCGGCGACGTCAAGTTCGGCAATTCGTCGAAGCCCACCTTTGCTCCTTCCCGCGCGGGCATGGGCGGTTCCGACAAGCCGGACCTGAAGGCCGAGTTCTCCAACGCCAACCATGGCCGCGGCACCTGCTCGATGGCGCGCGCGCAGAACCCGAATTCGGCGAACTCGCAGTTCTTCATCTGCTTCGACGAGGCAGCCTTCCTCAACCGCCAGTATACGGTGTGGGGCCAGGTCATCGAAGGCATGGACAATGTCGATAAGATCAAGCGCGGCGAACCGGTGGTCGATCCCGACAAGATCGTGTCGCTCAAGGTCGCGGCCGACGTCAAGTAAGGGCAAACGACAATGGGCGTCGTCTGGTCGCTTCTCGGCATCCTGTCCGGCGCCTTCATTGCCATTCAGGCGCCGATCAATTCGCAGCTGGCGCGCGGCCTGGGTC
>JAEKLU010000195.1 GCA_019509685.1 Mesorhizobium sp.
ACGTCCGACGTGCCGGCACGGACGATATCGGCGAAGCGCCGGTAGAGCATCGGATACTCCGCTTCCGGCTCGTCATGGACTGTTTTGCCGTCGATGGTGAGCTTGGCGCCGCCGCCCGACAGCACCATCTTGCCCTTGTCGGTCTCGGCCAGGATGTCCCAGCTTTGCGGACCGGTCTGCAGCCAGTCGAGCTCCATCGTCACCGGCAGTCCGGTCGAGGTGCGAAAAGCGACATGTGCCGCGACGGGCGCCGCGCGGTTTTCGGGAAAATCGAGCACGGCCGAGGTGATGAACATCGGCGGCAGGATGTGGGTGACGATCGACAGCGCATTGATGCCGGGGTCGAAGACGCCGAAGCCGCCCGGCTCCCAGATCCATTCCTGGTTCGGGTGCCAGCGGCGCACGTCTTCCTTCCAGTTGATCGCAGCCGAACCGATCCTGGCCGAGGCGAGGAAGGCGCGCGCGGCCTCTACCGCCGGCGCGTAGCGCGAATGCCAGCTGGCGAAGAGGGAGACGCCATTTTTCGTGGCAAGCGCCTTCAGGTGCTCGACCTCGCTGACGGTGGCGCCCGGTGGCTTTTCCAGGAAGACATGCTTGCCCGCTTCGAGCGCGGTGCGCGCGGCATCGTAGCGGAACTGGGGCGGCATGCAGAGCGAGACCGCATCGAGGCCGGACTCCGCGGCAAGCATGGCCTCGATCGTCGGGTAGTTGGGAATCCCGTCCACCTTGCCGTGGCGGCTGGCCGCCGCCGCGAGCTGAAAGTCGCCGTCTTTGGCCACCGCCGGCAGGTGCTGGTCGCGCACGATCTTACCCACGCCGACGATACCGAGCTTGATGGGACTGCTGGTCATGGGAGCTCCAGGTGAGGAAAGAGTGGTCGTTCTAGGCAGGAGAATCTTGTCCGGCAAGCCGGCAGGGCGTTATCGCGCGCAGGTCCGATATCAGATCGGCTCGTCGAAAGTGACGATCGAGACTTCGCCTTCGAGCGCGCCCTGGTAGGCCGACAGATGCGGTTCCTCGTCGGGCACGCCGTCCATGTCGCCGATCTGGTCGAGCTCGGCTTCGGCGTATCCTTCCGCCGCGAGCGATTCGAGCGCGCGCCGAACGGCCGAATCATCGTCGGGCGCCACCAGCATCACATGGACGCCTTCGGACTTGCCGCCTTTCTTCTTCCAGACCCGTCCGGTGATGATGGTCACCGGTCGTTCTTCGTTGTCGTTCACGCTCTGATTCCTTCATTGCCGGGAAATTGCCCCGCATAACCGGCCTTTTGCCATGAAGCCGGCAAGGAGGACAGTCGAAAGCCGGTCACTTTCTTCCTCGCCGTTGAAAAAAGGCGCAAGAAAATTACATGCGTTTTCCGCATGGCTGCCCAGCCTCTGATCAGGCGCAATATTTGGCGTTCCGGGGTTGACGGTTGGGAGGGTTGCGAGTAGAAGCCGCCCAGTCAGAACCGATGTGAGGCTTTCCTGTCCGAAGCGACACGCTTTGGAGTTTGCCTCAAACAGGGTTCGTTTTACGAGCGAAAAGACATTTTCCGGCGCGCATGAAGCGGTTTCCGCTTCCTCTGCATTTGTTCGGGCAGGACCGCGAGGCGCGGTGTTTTGCCCGAATTTGCGTATGGAAAAGACGCTTTGAGCGGCCCTGACAGGGCAGACACGGAATTGAGAGACAAGAGGGTTTAATGCCTACCGTCAACCAGCTGATCCGCAAGCCGCGCCTGGCGCCGGTGAAGCGAAACAAGGTCCCGGCCATGCAGCAGAACCCGCAGAAGCGGGGCGTCTGCACGCGCGTCTACACAACGACGCCGAAGAAGCCGAACTCGGCGCTGCGCAAGGTGGCCAAGATTCGCCTGACCAACGGTTTCGAAGTGATCGGCTACATCCCCGGCGAAGGCCACAACCTTCAGGAGCACTCGGTGGTTATGATCCGCGGCGGCCGCGTCAAGGATCTGCCGGGCGTTCGCTACCACATCATCCGCGGCGTGCTCGACACGCAGGGTGTGAAAAACCGCAAGCAGCGTCGTTCGAAGTACGGCGCCAAGCGTCCGAAGTAAGGGTTTCCCATGTCCCGTCGTCACAGTGCAGAAAAGCGTGAGATCAATCCGGACCCCAAGTTCGGCGATCTCGTCGTCACCAAGTTCATGAACGCCGTCATGTATGACGGCAAGAAGTCGGTTGCCGAGACCATCGTCTACGGCGCGCTCGACCAGGTCCAGTCGAAGACCAAGCAGGAGCCGGTCACCGTCTTCCATCAGGCGCTCGACAATGTCGCGCCGCATGTGGAAGTGCGCTCGCGTCGCGTCGGCGGCGCCACCTACCAGGTTCCGGTCGACGTGCGCCCCGAGCGCCGTCAGGCGCTGGCCATCCGCTGGCTGATCGCCGCTGCCCGCAACCGCAACGAGACCACCATGGTCGACCGCCTTTCGGGCGAGCTGATGGACGCGGCCAACAACCGCGGCACGGCCGTCAAGAAGCGTGAAGACACCCACAAGATGGCAGAAGCCAACCGCGCCTTCGCGCACTACCGCTGGTAAAGCGCGAACGAGACTGAGAGGCAGCTACGATGGCCCGCGAATACAAAATCGAAGACTACCGCAATTTCGGTATCATGGCGCATATCGACGCCGGCAAGACGACGACCACCGAGCGCGTCCTCTATTACACGGGCAAGTCGCACAAGATCGGCGAAGTGCACGACGGCGCTGCCACCATGGATTGGATGGAGCAGGAGCAGGAACGCGGCATCACCATCACCTCGGCCGCGACCACGACCTTCTGGAAGGGTCGTGACGGCAAGATGCGCCGCTTCAACATCATCGACACCCCCGGACACGTCGACTTCACCATCGAAGTCGAGCGTTCGCTGCGCGTGCTCGACGGCGCCATCGCGCTGCTCGACGCCAACGCCGGTGTCGAGCCGCAGACCGAGACCGTGTGGCGCCAGGCCGACAAGTACCACGTGCCGCGCATGATCTTCTGCAACAAGATGGACAAGATCGGCGCCGACTTCTACCGCTCCGAGGAAATGATCGGCTCGCGCCTCGGTGCGCAGGCTGTCGTCATGCAGCTGCCGATCGGCGCCGAGACCGAGTTCAAGGGCGTCGTTGACCTCGTCGAGATGAACGCGCTTGTCTGGCGCGACGAGACCCTGGGCGCCGCCTGGGACGTCGTCGAGATCCCGGCCGACCTCAAGGAAAAGGCCGAGCGCTACCGCGAGAAGATGATCGAAGCGGCCGTCGAGATGGACGAGACCGCGCTCGAGAATTACCTCGAAGGCAAGATGCCGTCGAACGACGAGATCCGCGCGCTGATCCGCAAGGGCACGATCGCGGTCAAGTTCTACCCGATGTTCTGCGGCTCGGCCTTCAAGAACAAGGGCGTGCAGCCGCTGCTCGACGCCGTTGTCGAATACCTGCCGTCGCCGATCGACGTGCCGGCCATCAAGGGCGTCGACGCCAAGACCGACGCCGAGATCGAGCGTCATGCCGATGACAACGAGCCGCTGTCGATGCTGGCGTTCAAGATCATGAACGACCCGTTCGTCGGTTCGCTGACCTTTGCCCGCATCTATTCGGGCAAGCTGACCAAGGGCATCTCGGTCGACAACACCGTCAAGGGCAAGAAAGAGCGCATCGGCCGCATGCTGCAGATGCATGCGAATTCGCGCGCCGACGTCGAAGAGGCTTTTGCCGGCGACATCGTTGCGCTTGCCGGCCTCAAGGACACGACCACCGGCGACACGCTGTGCGACCCGCTGCATCCGGTCATCCTCGAGCGCATGGAATTCCCCGATCCGGTCATTCAGATCGCCATCGAGCCGAAGACCAAGAACGACCAGGAAAAGATGGGCCTCGCGCTGCATCGCCTGGCCGCCGAGGATCCGTCCTTCCGCGTCAAGACCGACGAGGAATCGGGCCAGACCATCATCGCCGGCATGGGCGAATTGCATCTCGACATCATCGTCGACCGCATGCGTCGTGAGTTCAAGGTGGAAGCCAATGTCGGCGCTCCGCAGGTGGCCTATCGCGAGACGATCACCCGCAGGCACGAGCAGGACTACACCCACAAGAAGCAGACCGGCGGTACCGGTCAGTTCGCTCGCGTCAAGATCGTGTTCGAGCCGAACACCGAGAGCGAAGAGTTCGTGTTCGAGTCCAAGATCGTCGGCGGTGCTGTTCCGAAGGAATACATTCCCGGCGTCGAGAAGGGCATCAACAGCGTCATGGGTTCCGGCCCGTTCGCAGGCTTCCCGATGATCGGCGTCAAGGCGACGCTCATCGACGGCGCCTTCCACGATGTCGACTCCTCGGTGCTGGCGTTCGAAATCGCGTCGCGTGCGTGCTTCAAGGAAGCCGCGCCGAAGCTCGGCGTTCAGCTGCTGGAGCCGATCATGAAGGTCGAGGTCGTGACGCCGGAAGACTATGTCGGCGGCGTCATCGGCGACCTCAATGGCCGTCGTGGTCAGATCCAGGGCCAGGAAGCGCGCGGCGTTGCCGTCGTCATCAACGCGATGGTGCCGCTCGCGAACATGTTCAAGTACGTCGACAATCTGCGTTCGATGTCGCAGGGCCGCGCCCAGTACACGATGCAGTTCGACCACTACGAGCCGGTTCCGACCGCGGTCGCCCAGGAAGTCCAGAAGAAATACGCGTAACTCGAGCGGGTTGCACGAGACCTTAATTCAAGCCCCGCACGGGCAAGCAGGAATGGAGAGATCACATGGCAAAAGGTAAATTCGAGCGCACCAAGCCGCATGTGAACATTGGCACGATCGGCCACGTCGATCATGGCAAGACGTCGCTGACGGCGGCGATCACGAAGTATTTTGGCGAATACAAGCGCTATGACCAGATCGACG
>JAEKLU010000196.1 GCA_019509685.1 Mesorhizobium sp.
AAACCGCCAGGCGCTTCGCCGTCATCGTCATTGAAAATGAGGCCGAGGCACGCGAGGGCGCAAAGTCGGCGCTGCCGCTGTTCGAGCGCGGCGAGATGCAGGGCCTGGTCATCGTCGCGCATGAGCGCGGCAATTGCAGCGCCTACAATGCCGGCTGGCAGACAGCCTTGCTCCAGTTCCCGAACTTCAAGCATCTGCTGGTCATCGATGACGACGAGCTCGCCGAGCCCGATTGGCTGGAGCGCCTATGCAGCGCTGCCGAAACGCTTGGCGCCGACATCGTCGGCGGTCCGCAAGTGCCGATCTTTTCCGACCCGGTGCATGCCAGATGGGCCGAGCACCCGGTGTTCGCGCCGCCCTATCGGGTAACGGGCCGCGTGCCGGCGCTTTATTCGTCCGGCAATCTTCTGGTCGGCCGCAACGTGCTGGCGGCGATGGGGCCGCCCTTTCTCGACCTGAAATTCAACTTCATGGGCGGCGGCGATTCCGATTTCCTCAGCCGTTCGGCACAGAAAGGCTTCGCGCTCGGCTGGTGCGCCGAGGCCAGGGTCAGCGAAACCGTCCCCGCCCGACGCGTCGAGGCCGACTGGATCCGTGCCCGATCCTTGCGCAACGGCGTGATCTCGACACTGGTCGAGAAGAAGAAGCGCGCCGGCACGCCGTTCGCCGGCGCCAAGGTTTTGCTGAAGAGCATGGCGCTGCTTGCCGCCTCGCCGCTGCGCGGGGCCGTAAGGCTGGCGCGTACCGGCTCGCTGACGACGGGGCTTTATCCCGTCTATGTCGCGCTTGGCCGGGTAATGGCCGAATTCGGATATGCCAATGAGCAGTATCGCCAGCCCGAGAAGAACTGAGCGCGCGCCGCTCATCGCCGCTTTCACGCGCGACGGTGTGGCGACGGCTATCGCTGCGCTTTTGTTCACCGTCATCATGGTCTCGTTCCGGCCCTTCCAACCGGCCGGCGCCGAGCTTACCGGCGACGGCGGCGACATCGTCAACCAGCTCGGCTTCGGCGCGCTCGGCGCCGTCTCGATCTTCGCGCTGCTCGCCTTCGCCGATCCGCGCGTGGTGCGCTCGCTGGTCAGCCCCTCCTGGGCGCTGATGCTCGGCTTCTTCTTCCTGTCGGTGGTGCTGGCGACCGATCCGCCCTCGGCGATGCGCGCCGCCTCTTTCACCATGATCGGCATCATCACCATGGCGACGATCCTGGTGCTGCCGCGCGATGCCGAATCCTTCGCAAGGGTCATCATCTTCACCGCGGTGGTGGTGATGGGCCTTTCCTATATCGGCCTTATCGTCTTCCCGAATGAGGCGTTGCATACGGCCGACTCGCAGGAGCCGGAGCATGCCGGCCTGTGGCGCGGCGTCTTCACCCACAAGAACATCGCCGGCCCGGTGATGGCCTGCTTCAGCTTCGCCGGCCTTTATCTGTTCCGGCGCGGGCAGCGCTGGTGGGGCGCCGGCATCTTCTGCGCGGCGATGATCTTCATGCTGCACACCGGCTCCAAGACGACGGCGGGGCTCATCCCGTTCTCGATCATGATCGTCGTGCTGCCGAGCCTCATCGGCATGCGGCTCGGCACGCCGATCCTGTTCCTGCTGGCCATCATCGCAACCGCCGTCGGCACGCTCGGCATCGTCTTCATCGCGCCGGTAAAACAGCTGGCCGCGGTCTATTTCCCCGACCTCACCTACACCGGACGCACGACCCTTTGGGAGTTCGCCGGCGAGATGCTGGCGAAGAAGCCGTGGACCGGTTACGGCTATGAAAGCTTCTGGGGAACGCCGCTGCTGCTCAACCAGGACCAGCCCTTCGACCGGCCCTGGGACATCCGTACCATCGTGCATGGACATGACGGCTATCTCGACATCGCCGTGCTGATGGGCATCCCGGCACTGTGCGTGGCCGTCTACACCTTCCTCATCGCGCCGCTGCGCGACTACATGCGCATCCCGCCGCGCAAGGAAAACATCTTCCTCGGCGATTTCTTCATGATGGTGGTGCTGTTCACCGCGCTGAACGGTTTCCTCGAAAGCTTCTTCTTCCACCGCGGCGACCCGGTCTGGCTGTTCTTCGTGCTGGGCGTGCTCGGGCTCCGGCAGGTCTCGCTGCGGCCGATCCCGGTGCGCTCGCCTCACTGATCCCTGGCCGATCGGACTTTGCCGAACTGGACTTTTCCGCCGGCGCGCAAGCGTCTCTTTGTCCACGCGATTCCAGACGGAAAACAGCTTCACACTTTTCCTGGAATTGCTTTAAGGAAAGCCGTGGTGTGGAGGCTTTCATGACGATCAGGCTCGTTCTCGCCGGTTGCGGCAATATGGGTTACGCCATGCTCTCGGGCTGGCTGAAATCCGCAAAGCTCGAGCCGTCGGCGGTCTTCGTCGTCGAGCCCAACGCCCAACTGCGCAGCCGCGCCGAACATCTTGGCTGTCCCGCCGCCGCCGATGCGCAAGGCATTCCGGCCGATGCGGTGCCCGATCTTGTGGTCATTGCCGTCAAGCCGCAGGTGATCCGCGAAGTGACGGCGCACTACAAACGCTTTGGCGACGGCCGCACCACGTTCGTCACCGTCGCCGCCGGTACGCCGGTCGCGACATTCGAGCAGATCCTGGGCGAGCACGTGCCGGTGATCCGCTGCATGCCGAACACCCCGGCGGCGATCGGCAAGGGCATGATGGTGGTGTTTTCCAATCCGCTCGTCTCCGATGACGTTCGCCGCTTCGTGCTCGAGCTGCTGTCGGCAAGCGGCGTCGTCACCACCATCGACGATGAAGGCCTGATGGACGCGGTGACGGCGGTTTCCGGTTCCGGCCCGGCCTATATCTTCCACTTCATCGAGGCGCTGACCATCGCGGCCGAAACAGCCGGCCTGCCGGCCGAGACCGCCAGGTTGCTTGCCATGCAGACGGTTTTCGGCGCCGCTTCGCTCGCCGCCGAAAGCGACGATGAGCCCGGGGAACTGCGGCGGCAAGTGACCAGCCCCAACGGCACCACCGCGGCCGCGCTTGCCGTGCTGATGGGCGATGACCGGCTGACGAAGCTCGTCACCGAAGCCGTCGAGGCAGCGCGACTGAGGTCTATCGAACTCGGGAAGTAAGGACCTCGCCAATAACGACAGGACGCTCCTGGCGCGCGATCGCCTATGGAGACGTTCGGTCGACCATTGTTGCCTCGGCAAACCAATTCCGCAAAACAATCTCGATGAGATCGAGGCCGAGCTGCGGAAATAACCGGTCGAAGGGCCAAACTCAGGCTGATAAAGCCGGCGAAACTATCTTTGTCCCGTAGAGCATCTCGTCCTGCAACGCGCGCAGGGCGTAGAGCCTGGTCGTGCGGTCGGGCGATGCGTTGTCCTCAGTCAACAATTCGCCCTTCCTGACCGGCTTTACCACCTTGCCGCCCTCGAGCAGCCCAACCGGCACGGCGCAGTTGGCGCGGGCGTCACCGACCGTCATCGTCCAGGAGCGGTAACAAGTCTCGCCGATGGCATCGAAGGTCTCGCCGGCGGCAAGGTCGCGCTTGGCGACCGCGCAGACTTCCGCCACCGGCCGCGGCAATGGCACCATGTCGGGCTTGCCATAAAGCATGATGCGCGCGGCGGTCAGCGGCACTTCCAGCGACGTCAGGTGAAAGGGCCGGAACAGGCCGTAGTAAGGACCCTGGCCGACATGCAGATCATCCATGCGCTCGACGATGCGCGGATGCATCGCCTCGACGATGACGAAGACGCCGGGCGCCACGCCCTTGCCGATCGTGTAGTCGACCACGCCTTTCCTCGACAAAAGCCCGCCGTCCGTCTTCGGGATCAGCACCTTGGCGAGCTGGTCGCGATCGGCCTTCGGGCCGTGCATGCCGGGAACATCCGGCACCAGGCCGGTGGCGTTGGCGATGGCGCACATCTCGACCATGGTCTTGGAGCCATCGACAAACTCGACCAGCATGCGCGGGTTCATGTTGCGGCGGAGCGCTTCTTCCCGGTAGTCGTCGGGCACGGCATCGTGGTTGAGCGGGTTGTTCTTGCCCTTGCCGGCCGAGACAATGGTCAACCCAAGCGCCGAGGCGAACTCGATCAGCTCCATGCAGCTCGATGGCTCGTCGCCGGCGCCGACCGAATAGACGACCCCCAGACGATCGGCCTGCTGCTTCAAATAGCAGCCGATGGTGACGTCTGCCTCGACATTCATCATCACCAGATGCTTGCCGTGCTCCATCGCCATCAGATCGAAATCGGCGGCGACGCCGGGCTTTCCCGTAGCATCGATGACGACGTCGATCAGCGGATTGGTGACCAGCATCTCGTTCGAGGTGATGGCGATCCTGCCGCTCTCGATCGCCTGCGTGACCTTCGATGCCGTCTCGGCCTCAACGGCCATCGCCTCGTCGCCATAGGCGATGCGGATCGCCTCGCGGGCGGTGTGCGGGCGTCGCGTGGAAATGGCCGCGATCGAAATGCCCGGCATCAGCATGCCCTGCGTCACCAGGTCGGTGCCCATCTCGCCGGAGCCGATGACGCCAATACGCACCGGCCTGCCTTCGGCGGCGCGGCGGGCGAGATCGCGGGCGAGCCCGGTCAGGGCAACATTGGTCATGAGCCGTCCATGCTTTCCGGTTTCGGGCCGCAATAACAGGGAATAGGCCCGCTTTGCCAATGAAAGCATTCACACGCGGCAATTTCTCGCGCGCCATTTGCAAAGCAGCAGCAAATCCTTTGCAGCAAGCCTCCCTATGGCTTTCACTATGCGAACCGCTACTGTCCGACGATATAACGTCCAAAGGGGTTCAGAATGCCCGAGGTCACACCAAAATTCGATCTGAACGGCAAGGTGGTGCTGGTCACAGGCGCCTCGCGC
>JAEKLU010000255.1 GCA_019509685.1 Mesorhizobium sp.
ATCGAGACGGCGACACCGACATCGGCATGCCGGTGCTTGACCATGGCGGTCTCGGTCCAGGACGCATTGGCGTCCGGAACCGCCTTCAAGGCCATGGCCATCGCCTTGATGACCATGTCGTTGACCGACAGCTTGTAGACCGGGGCTTCGCCCTTGTCGGTCTTCTTCATCGGCGCGGCCGCATTCAACTGCGTGCGCAGCGCCAGCAGCGCGTCGAGCTCGCAGTCGAGCGTCAGGTAGAAATGCGGGATGGTGGACTTGGCCTCGACAAGACGGCGCGCGATGGTCTTGCGCATATTGTCGTGCGGGACGAGCTCGTAGGAGCCTTCGGCGAAGAGCTTGAGCACCTGGTCGTCCGACATCGGCTTGGGCAATGCAGGGGCCTGCGTGACTTCAGCCTGGGCTGGCGATGCGATCTCGGCGGTCGGCTGCGCAGGGATGGCCGAGTCTTTCGCGGCGACTGCGGCCTCTACGTCGGCGCGCACGACACGGCCGCGCGGACCGCTGCCTTGTATGTCGGCAATCTTGAGGCCAGCCTCGCGAGCCAAACGGCGCGCCAGTGGTGTTGCGCGCTCACCGGTCGGCGATTGGCTGATCTCCCCTCTCGTGGGGGAGATGGCCGGCAGGCCAGAGGGGGGCGCTTCGCGCTGAGAGGTCGGCGGGACAGCGCCCCCCTCTGTCGGCTTCGCCGACATCTCCCCCACGAGTGGGGAGATTGGAGGCTCATCCTGCTTGGCCACATACACTTCATCATCCGCATAGATCCACGCCACCGGCGCACCGACCGGAATATCGACGCGCTCCTTGCCCGTCACGTTGCGTAGCGTGCCGCTGGCCGGCGCGTCGATTTCCATCGCGGCCTTGTCGGTCTCGATCTCGAAGAGCACATCGCCCTTCTTGACATGAGCGCCCTCCTCGGCAAACCAGCGCGAGATCTGGCCGGTCGCCATGTCCATGTCGACCTTGGGAAGAATGACCTCTGTCGGCATTGCTCAGCGAACCCCTTTCACGAGGTCGCGCGCGGCGGCGATGATGTCGGGAACCTGCGGCACAGTGGCCTTTTCCAGGTCCGGATTGTAGGGAATTGGCGTCTCGGCGCCACCCAGGCGCACGATCGGCGCGTCGAGATAGTCGAAGGCCTCGCTTTCAGCCACCAACGCGCTGACTTCCGCGCCGATACCGAGCGTCTTCACCGCTTCGTAGACGCAAAGCAGGCGCGTCGTCTTCTTCACGCTGTCGATGACGGTCTGCCGGTCGAGCGGCCGGATCGTGCGCAAGTCGATCACCTCGATGTCGATGCCCTCGCTTTCGAGTGCTGCCGCGGCGTCGAGCGCTTTGTGCACCATGATCGATGTCGCGACGATGGTCAGGTCGCACCCCTGGCGGCGGATGTCGGCCTTGCCGATCGGCACGGTGTAGTGGCCTTCAGGCACAGGGCCCTTCATCTTGTAGAGCAGCTTGTGCTCGAAGATCATGACCGGATCCGGATCGGCGACCGCGGCAAGCAACATCCCCTTGGCATCGTGCGGCGTCGCCGGCTGGATGACCTTCAATCCAGGCACGTGGCCGAGCCAGGCCTCTAAGCTCTGGCTGTGCTGCGCGGCCGCACCCGTGCCGGAGCCGGCCGGGAAACGCATCACCACCGGCACCGAAACCTCGCCGCCCAACATGAAGCGCATCTTTGCCGCCTGGTTGACGATCTGCTCCATGCCAAGCGTGGCGAAATCCGAGAACTGGAATTCGAAGATCGGCCGCATGCCGGTGACTGCGGCACCGACCGCGACGCCGGCGCCGCCCAACTCCGAGATCGGCGTGTCGATGACGCGGTCGGCGCCGTAGCGCTCGACAAGGTCGCCCGTCACCTGGAAGGCGCCGCCATAGACGCCGATGTCCTCGCCCATCAGGAAGACGCGCTCGTCCATGTCCATGGCGATCGCCATCGCCTCCTGGATTGCCTGGGCGTAGCTCAGTTCACGCACCAGGGCGTCCATCACGCATGCTCCGTGTAAACATAATCCGCGAGGCTGGCGATGTCGGGCGCCGGGCTCGCCTTGGCGAACTCGATACCGTCGGCGATTTCCTGCGCCACGGCACTGCGGATAGCCTCAATGCCTTGCTCGTCGATGAAGCCGAAGTCGCGCAATTCGTTTTCGAACAGCGTGATCGGATCGCGGTTCGCCATCCAGTCCTCGATCTCTTCCTTGGTGCGATAGCGGTTGCGATCGCTCTTGGAGTGGCCGCGATGGCGATAGGTTTTCGACTCGATCAGTGTCGGCCCCTCGCCCGCGCGCGCCCGCTCGATCGCTTTGAACGATGCCTCGGCAACCTCGGAAAAGATGTTGCCGTTGACGATAACGCCCGGCATCGAATAGGCGGCCGCCCGGTCGGCGATGTTCTTCACAGCTGTCGAGCGCGCCGTCGACGTCGACATGCCGTAGCCATTGTTCTCGCATACGAAGATCACCGGCAGTTTCCAGATCGCCGCCATGTTCAGCGCCTCGTGGAAAGCGCCTTCATTGTTGGCGCCATCGCCGAAGAAAGAGACGACGACCTTGCCGGTTTTCATCCGCTTGGAGGAAAGCGCAGCACCGACCGCGATCGGAATGCCGCCGGCAACGATGCCGTTGGCGCCGAGATTGCCCTTGGCGACGTCGGCGATATGCATCGAGCCGCCGCGGCCCTTGCAGTAGCCGGTGGTCTTGCCGAAGAACTCAGCGAACATGCGGCTGACCTCGGCGCCCTTGGCGATGCAGTGGCCGTGGCCGCGATGCGTGGAGGTGATCTGATCGTCCTCGGCGAGCGGCATGCAGATGCCCATGGCGCTCGCTTCCTGGCCGATCGACAGGTGCATGGTGCCGTGGATGAGGCCGCGCGTGTAGCACTCTTCGGCGCCTTCCTCGAAGCGGCGGATGAGGTACATCTTGTAGAGCACCTGCTTGAGCTGCTCGGCGCTGTACTGGCGGTAGACGAAAGGCAGGTTGGCGCGGCTATCGACGACGGCTTTGCTGGCAGTGGCCATGATCACGCCTCCACGGCACCGTAAACGAGCTTGTCCTGGCGGGCGCGCAGCTCGGCGATTCTGGAGCCCGGCGCGACCGCCGCATTGGCATAGGTGATGAGCTCGCCCTTCTTGACCGGCGCGGTGACCGAGCCGCCCTGCAACAGGCCGCAGGGAATGGCCCGGGCCGCATGTGCTTCGGGCGCGGTCATGATCCAGGCGCGGTAGCAGTACTCGCCGATGGCATCGAGCTTGTCGCCGGGCTTCAAATCCTTCTTAGCGACAGCGGCAACTTCGGCGACCGGCTTTGCCAGCGGCACCATATCGGCCTTCCCGTAAAGCACGACGCGCGCGCAGGTCAGCGGCACTTCGAGCGAGGTGAGGTGGTAGGGGCGGTGGAAGGTGAAGTACGGGCCCTTGCCCATCTTCAGGTCCTCCATGCGCTCCGAGATGCGCGGATGCGACATGTCGGCGACGACGAAGACGCCTGGTGCTACGCCCTTGCCGATCGAGTAGTCGACGACGCCGACCCTGGACAGCACGCCGCCATCCTTCCGCGGCACCAGCACCTTCGACAATTCGCCGAGCGTCGCGGAAGGGCCATGCATGCCCGGCTTGTCGGGAACCAGTCCTGTCGCGTTGGCGATCGCCGCCATCTCGACCATGGTCTTCGAGCCATCGACGAACTCGACCAGCATGCGCACATTCATGTGGCGGCGCTTGGCTTCCTCCTCATAGTCGGGAGGCGTGGCGTCGATGTTGAGCGGGTTGTTCTTGCCTTTGCCGGCGGCGACGATCGGATGGCCCATGGCGGACACGAACTCGATCAGTTCCATGCAGGACGACGGCTCGTCGCCGGCGCCGAGCGAATAGGTGACGCCGAGCCGGTCGGCCTCGCTCTTCAGATAAGCGCCGATGGTGACGTCGGCTTCGACGTTCATCATCACCAGATGCTTGCCATGCTCCATGGCGCGCAGCCCGATCTCGGCGCCGACGGCCGGAACGCCGGTGGCGTCGATGACGACGTCGATCAGGTCATTGCCGATCACCAGGCTGGAATCGTTGGTCACCGCGATCTTGCCGGCCTCGATGGCCGAATTCATCGCGGACGCGTTCGACACTTCACGCGCGTGCCCGGTTTCCTGGAAGGCGATATCGACGGCCTTGCCGGCCGCCGGCAGGTTCAATTCGGAGATGGCGCCGATCTCGATGCCGGACATATGGGCGACGCGGGTGACGATGTCGGTGCCCATTTCGCCGGAGCCGATAAGGCCGATGCGGATGGGCTTGCCGGACTTGGCGCGTTCCTCAAGGTCGCGGGCAAGGCCCGTCAACGAAATGTTGGATGCCATACCGTATATTCCTCCCATATTGCATGCTGTTCGGTTGCTTGACGGGTATTGAACATATGTATTTCTGTCAAGACTAATGTCCAATTATTCGATCATCAGTCGCCGCTTTTCGAATTGGTCCAAGCGCCACCGTAAAAGGCGCGGAGCAGCCGCGCGCGCACCGATTTTCGCGGCCGTCTCCGGCCACTTTATCGGTAGCCGGTTACGGCCGCTCGACGGCGGCTTTGACATCATCAACAGATATCTAGGCGGCAATAGTTATTGGCAAACGTCGACCCATTCGGCGCCGACCAGATCGGCCATGCGCTGCGGTGCGATGCGCACCGCGGCGTTGGTGGCGCCGGCGGCGGGAACGACCTCGTCAAAGGCCTTCAGCGAGACATCGCAATAGATCGGCAGCGGCGCCGGCAGGCCGAACGGGCAGACGCCGCCCGGCGGATGGCTGGTGGCCGCCACCACTTCGTCGCCGCCCAGCATGCGCGGCTTGCCGCCCATCCTGTCCTTGAATTTACGGTTGTCGAGCCTGGCGATGCCGCTGGTCACGACCAGCATGGTTTCGTCGCCGACGCGCAGGCAGATCGTCTTGGCTATCTGCGCCGGCATAACGCCATGGGCTTCGGCCGCCAGCGCCACCGTGGCCGAACTTGCCTCGGTGACCATGACTTCGATGTCCGGCGCGTGCTCGGCAAAAAAGGCGCGAACCGATTCCAAGCTCATGGCGACCTCTCGTCAGACATATCGAACCGCATGCCGGCGAATCGCATGGCGGCGCAGCCATTGGCAAGAGCCGTGGTTCAGCATTGTACTTATCAAAAAGCCCGCCTGGCGGATGCCGGCGGGCTCTCGAATGGACGCTTGCTCGCGTCTCTATTGCTGTGTGGGCCGGTCTTCGGCGGCCGGCACCCGGATCAATTCCTCTTCCGGCACCTGCAATGCCAAGGCAATGCGCCGGAGCTTCGCCGGATCGGCATCCTTGCCATCCTCGATATCGATGATCTCACCCACGGCTAAGCCGCACGTCAATGAGAGCTCCTCGATCGTGTATCCCCTGGTTTCGCGGGCAGCTTTCAGCGGGTTGAGGCCGGGCGCGGCAATGATGTCGTTGGAAACAGCGCTTCGTGCGGTGTTGGGCATGGCAACTCCTTGAGATGAAACAGGGTCGGATGAAATGTGGCGTTGCCTGAGACGGGCGCAGAATGCTCGTTAACGATTGATTTGCCAAGAGCAGGGCCGCGGCCATAACGCCATCGTGAAGCGGCATTTGGACCGTATGTCCACAGGCCTCGTACATGTAAGGCGGCGGCGCGCCCAATCAAGTTCTTTTGAAGGGTCCCGAACCGAATTCGCCAGCATTTTCGACGCCTCAGCTCGTTAGCTTGCTGTCGCCGGCTATCGACAGATGATGCCGGCCATTTTTTGGAAGGACCAGACCCCATGAACTTGAAATTGTTCGCGATCGTGCTCGGCACGATTTCAGTTGCCGGCGCGGCGGAGGCCCAGGCGGCGGACGCGATACGCGTGCGCGGCACGGTGGTGGAGCTCGCCGGCTCGACGCTGACGGTAAAAGACCGTGACGGCAAGACCGATGCCATCACGCTGGCCGATGGCTGGAAGATCTCAGGCGTCGCCAAGGCGTCGGCTGCGGATATCAAGCAGGGCGATTTCCTCGGCATAGCCTCTGTTTCAAAAGCCGATGGCGGCAGCGGCGCGCTGGAGGTCGTGGTCTTCCCGGCCGCTCTCAAAGGCACCGGCGAGGGCGACCGCGACTGGGACCTGCAGCCCAACAGCCGCATGACCAATGGCACCGTCGCCGACGTCACCGAGATCAACGGCCGTTCGGTGACGCTGACTTATGACAACGGCCAGAAGAAGCAGATCGCGATCCCGCAAACGACGCCGATCGTGACTATCGCGAGCGCCACGCCGGCGGATCTGACGCCGGGCACGGCCGTCTTCGTCAACGCCGAACGCGACGGCGACGGCAAGCTCGTCTCAAGCCGCGTCGTGGTCGGCAATCACGGCATCGCGCCGCCGATGTGAGGCAGGCACTTTCCGTGTGTCCGGCGATGCTGGCGCGCTCCCGCACAGGCGCGCGCACCGAAATTTCTCCCAGAAACAATCCAGAAACAAAAATCTACAGTTGGGAAAAATTGTCGAAAAAAACCAGGAGGATAGTTCCACTGCGGGGCTTGGGTCACTGATTTGGTCCGGTGGATCTCGGAACGCCCGCGAAAGAAGGAAACAAAGTCATGAAGAAGTCCCTCCTCACCGCGTCCGGGCTGGCTCTGGCCCTGGCGTTCGGCATGTCGATGGTCGGCGCCACCAGCGCTGATGCAGCTCCGATGAAGAAGCATCATCACCATCATCACCACCACAAGCATCATCACCGCCATCACCATCACCACCATCATCATCACCACCACATGAAGAAGGTGGCCAAGAAGGCCTGAGCCGGCTGACTTCCGCGGCGGGAAGGCTGGCTTTGGACAATCTAACCAAGCCGCCTTCCTGCTGATTTTTTGCACCACGCTTGCCTCACCAAGGCGCGTACTGGTGATTATGCTTGGGGATGATGGTCGGTCGATCGGCCCGCTTGCCAAGGGTCACGGCCCGTGCATGGCGCTGCAGCTCAACAACTGTAAGGGCAAATATCTCGACGGCACCGATTCGTCCGGCACCGTTTATGGCAAATGCCGCCCGGCCACCGCTCAGTTTTGCCCCGACAGGCCAGATCAAGTTCGCCAAGCAATACGAACTATGGCGTGGAAATGACGGCCGTCGATGACGGCCGCCATTTCTGTTTCCATACCATCAAAAATCAGCGCCGGCTGAAGAGAAGACCGGCAAGCACTCCGACCACGACCAGACCGACAGCGGCAGTGGCCGCGGGATTGCCGCGGGCCGTGCGCTCCAGCGCCCTGCCCCGGCGCTTGATGGCCGGCAGCGCCTCGTGGAGGCGCTCGGCAAGCTGCGAATAATAATCGGACGCCGTCTCGCGACCATCCTCGTAATAGGCATCGCCCTGTTTGGCCAAAGCCTTCCTGAGATCGTCGAGCTGCCGCGAAAGCGAGGCAAACTTCTTGTCGAGGTCGAGGTCCGAGAGGGTCGAAAACGATGCCATGCAGAATGTCCTTCTCTCCGAGAGAAGGCCTAACGCATGGCTGCGGCAGCAGTTCCGGACCGCTTCGCCTCAATTTTCGAAAGACGAAGCGGCGTCAGCGCACCTGGTCGAGCAAGCGCTTGCACTCCAGGAGGTCGAACAGCGCCTCCTGCAGCAAGGCGCGGTTGTCGCGCGACAGTTTCGAGGAATCCGGCTGTACGGGGCCTTCCTCGTCGCCTTTGCCAAGGCCGAAGAAGCGGCGGCTGGGCTTCACCTTGGGTTGGCCGACCAGCGCGTCCTCGTCGCCACGCGGCTGGGCGCCGGAGGTCAGCGGCACCTGATCGGCCTGCCGGCGCTGCGCGATCGCCTCGACGGCCGCCATGTCGCCATTGCCAATGGCGACCAGAAAATGATTGCCATTCTCGCGCAACAGCTTTTGCACGCCCTTGATTGTGTAGCCCTGGTCGTAGAGCATATGTCTTATGCCCTTGATCAGTTCGACATCCTGCGGCCGGTAATAGCGGCGGCCGCCGCCGCGCTTCATCGGCTTGATCTGATTGAAGCGCGTTTCCCAGAAACGCAGCACATGCTGCGGCAGGTCGAGATCTTCCGCCACCTCGCTGATGGTGCGGAACGCATCGGGGCTCTTGTCCATGGGCGAAACCTCACGCTGGACGGAGATCGGGTCAATTGATCCCGAATCGATCCTTATTTCAGCGATTTATGACACGATATTCAAGCCCGGCGTCAAACGTGCAGTGGTTTTCAACCGCATTCGCCGCCAGAACTATTTGCCGCTTTTGGTCTTGCTGTTCTGATGCGAGCGCAGGATCCGGCTCTTGAGCACGTTCGACGATTTGAAGGTCATCACCCGCCGCGGCAAGATCGGCACTTCCTCGCCGGTCTTCGGATTGCGGCCGATGCGCTCGTTCTTGGAGCGGACATGGAAGGTGGCAAAGGACGACAGCTTGACCGTCTCGCCCCGAACGATGGCTTCGCAGATCTCATCGAGCACGGCCTCGACGAGCTCGGCCGATTCCGTGCGCGACAAGCCGACCTTCCGGTAAACGGCTTCGGCAAGGTCGGCACGCGTCAGTGTCTTTCCCCCCATGCGACCGTCCCATCAGTTCGCAGAAAACGTAAATCGATACAGGCAACGGCGGAGCCTAAGTAATTGATCCGGCAAGGTCAAGAACCGAACCGGACTGTTCGGCACTTACCAGCGAAGTAGTACCGCGCCCCAGGTGAAACCACCACCCATTGCCTCGAGAAGCACCAGATCGCCCTTCTTGATGCGGCCGTCGGCGACGGCCACAGAAAGCGCGAGCGGCACCGAGGCAGCCGAGGTGTTACCGTGCAAATCGACGGTGACCACCACTTTATCTTCGGCAATCCCGAGCTTCCTGGCGGAAGCGTCAATAATTCGTTTATTGGCCTGGTGCGGCACGAACCAGTCGAGGTCCTGGGCCGTGATGCCGGCTTGGGAAAAGGTCGCCTCGATAACGTCGGTGATCATGCCGACGGCGTGCTTGAAAACTTCGCGACCTTCCATCCTGAGATGACCGACGGTGCCAGTCGTCGAAGGGCCGCCGTCGACGAAAAGCTTGTCCTTATGGGCGCCATCCGAACGCAGGCTCGCCGCCAGCACGCCATGATCGGCAATGCCGCCAGCACCCTCCTGCGCTTCCAGGACCAGCGCGCCGGCGCCGTCGCCAAACAGAACGCAAGTCGACCGGTCGTTCCAGTCGAGGATGCGCGAGAAGGTTTCGGAGCCGATCACCAGCACGCGTTTGGCCAGCCCGCCGCGGATATAGAGATCGGCGGTGGTGACCGCGTAGACGAAGCCGGAGCACACAGCCTGCATGTCGAAGGCAAAGCCGTGATGCATGCCGAGCCTGTTCTGGATCTCGACGGAGGTCGCCGGAAAGGTGTTGTTGGGCGTCGAGGTCGCCAGCACGATCAGGTCGATATCGGCGGGCGTCAGTCCGGCGCTGTCGAGCGCGGCGCGCGCAGCCGCCTCACCCAGCGAAGCCGTCGTCTCGTCGTCGGCAGCGACATGGCGCTGGCGGATGCCGGTGCGCTGGACGATCCACTCGTCCGAGGTCTCGACCATGCCTTCGAAGTCGGCATTCTTCATGATGCGGCGGGGCAGCGCGGCACCGTTGCCGCGCACGACTGATCTGATCAAGGTTCTGTCCTATTCCTCGGCGTCGGCGGTGCCGCCGGATTTCCTGTTTGCCTGAGCACTCGGGTTGCGCGCATGGAACAGATCGAGGTCGGCCTCGATCCGGTCAAGCAGATTGTTGCGCACCATGTCATAGCCAAGCTCGATCGCCGCGGCGAAGCCGTCCGAATCGGCGCCGCCATGGCTCTTTACGACAATACCATTCAAACCCAGGAAGACGCCGCCGTTGGAGCGGCCGACATCCATCTTTTCGCGCAGCCGGTCGAAGGCGCCCTTGGCGAAAACATAGCCGATCTTGGCCATCAGCGTGCGGCTCATGGCGGCGCGCAGATAGCCGGCGATCTGCCTTGCCGTGCCTTCGGCTGTCTTGAGCGCGATATTGCCGGCAAAGCCCTCGGTGACGACGACGTCGACCGTGCCCTTGCCGATGTCGTCACCTTCGACGAAGCCGCGATAACTCATCGAGGCCATATTGGCCTCACGCAGCATGCGGCCGGCCTCCTTGACCTCTTCCTGGCCCTTGATCTCTTCGACGCCGACATTGAGCAGGCCGACGCTCGGCTGCTCGATGCCGAACACCGAGCGCGCCATGCCGGTGCCAAGGATGGCGAAATCGACCAGTTGATGCGCATCCGCGCCGATGGTGGCGCCGACATCGAGCACCACGCTTTCGCCGCGCGTCGTCGGCCAAAGTGCGGCGATCGCCGGCCGATCGATGGTGGCCATGGTGCGCAGGCAGAATTTCGACATGGCCATCAGCGCGCCGGTGTTGCCGGCCGAGATACAGGCTTGCGCGCCGCCGTTCTTGATGGCCTCGACCGCCTTCCACATCGACGACTTCCAACGGCCATGACGCAGCGCCTGGCTCGGCTTGTCGTCCATGCGCACCGCGATCTCGCAATGGATGAATTCACTCACCTCGGCGAGTTTGGGGAACTTGGCGAGCTCGGGGCGCACCGCGTCCTCGCGACCATAGATGACGAAGCGGATGTCAGGGCGGCGGATGGCCACCGTCATCAGCGCCGGGATGACCACACTCGGTCCGTGATCGCCGCCCATGGCATCGATGGAAATTCTGATCACGTAGTGCTTTTCTCACGGTTTGCCTGGCTTGCGGCGGACGCCTGCCAGAATAAGGGGGCTCGCGAAGGTTTGGCGAAAATAGCTGTTTTGCGCCTGCGCACAACCGACTTTTCCAAAATCCGAACCGCTCTCAGGATTTTCCGAGCAGCGAACGCAGCTTTTTCTGGAATTCGCTTTCTTCCGGCTGATCGTCGCTCGCGGCCTCGATCGCGGCCCCGGCCTTGCGCGGGTAAGGGTCGATCGCCAGGCCGAAAAACTGTTCGGCCAGCGCCCCGACATCGATGAAGTCACCGGAAAAAGTCTCTGGGCTGTCAGGCCCATCGGCGTCCAGAATGATCTCGCCGCCGCCTTCGAAGCCCTCACGTCCAAGCTTCGATTCTTCCGGCAGAAGCAGCGCCTCGACCGGTTCGTCGATATGCGCGCTCACCGGATCGAGGGTTACGATGCAGGCCTGGGTGATATCGGCCTCGACATGACCGCTGACCTTGACGCCGTTGCGCTTCCAGCGCTCCACCAGAAGCTCGGCGCGGTAGGTCTCGACCGAGAGCAGTTCGTGGTCGGCGGCAAGGGCGGCGCGCTGCCGCTCGTCGGCCTCGACGGTGACCGGCAAGCCCTTCTGCGGCAGCCGCGCGACATTGGCGATGAAGGAGACGGGGCTCTTCGGCTCGGCGTGTTTCATCTCCATGTCCTACTCTGCCGCCGCGGCCGGAAACGCAACCTTGCCGGCAGTGATCGATTCGCTCTTTTGCCCAGCAAGTTCCCGGGACGCCTCGCAAACATAGTTCGCCAGCAGCGGAGCCTCCGACCAAGCGCCTGCTTCGGGCCTGACATTGCGGGCAAGGGCGGCGGCAAGGGCTGCGCGATCGTCTTCGCGCAAGGCGTCGTCATAAGCCGCGGTGCGGCCATAAAACATCTTAGCCAGCTTCTTCATGCGTTTGGGCACACCGACATCGCTGATGCCGAGTTCTCTCAGCGAATGCTCGACGTCGAGGAAGAACTCGTCGATCAGCACCTGCGCGACTTCGGCGGCCGCACCTTCCTCGCCCCGCAGCCTGTGCTGAAACAGGAACATGTGCAGCGACAGCATCTCGAAGCGGCCGAGCGGCGTATCGGGTACATTCCAGTCGGAATAAAACACGGTTTGCCGCGCCGCCGCCACGATTTGTGCGTAGAGCGCGTCGGTAATAGCGCGGTTGGCATAGCGTTCACGACCAAAAAGGCGCTGGAACATTGAGGGCGGTCTCCCGGGGACCTTTTGTTTGATTTGGCCTTGTTGCATCGGCATGCAAGCTGGTTTACCGGTTTTGCGGCCCAGCGCAAGTTGCGGGGATGTGATGGAGAATTGTTGTTGGGTGCGCTGAAATTCAAGTCGTTTCTTACGCCGTTGCCGGCGGGAATGGCCTCTCTCCTGGTGGCGGCCTCCGCGCTTTCAGCCTGCAATTCGTCGAAGATGTTTGGTGATCTTCATCCGAGCCAGACGCTGACGCAGGGCTATGTCATCGACCAGGCGGCCATCGACTCGGTGCCGGTGGGATCGAGCCGCGAACAGGTATTGTTGGCGTTGGGCACGCCGTCGACGACGGCGACCTTCGACAACGAGACGTTCTATTACATCTCGCAGACGCGCAAGCGCTACGTCGCCTTCGCCAAGCCAAGGATAGTCGACCAGCATGTGCTTGCGGTCTATTTCGGCGCCGATGGGCGCGTCACGCAAATCGCCAATTACGGCCTGAAGGACGGCAAGGTCTTCGACTTCATCTCGCGGACCACGCCGACCGGCGGCAAGGACCAGAACTTCCTCAGCCAGATCATCAACGGCGCGAGCAAGCTGGCTCCCGGTATCCCCGGCGGCGGCACGCCATAAGTTTCTACAAGCTTTCGACAAACCAAGACCCGCCGGATCGCCTGCGGGTCTTTTTGTTTGATCCGCCCCGCGGCATGCGATCGGTTTTCAACGCGTGCGACGTGCGGAAGGGCTATCTTACGGATTTTTTGTTTCGGCCCGGGAAAGGACCAGCTTGTCACCGGCAGGGCAAAGCACATATCAGATCCGAAGGGTTGGGGGCTTTGACAATGAGCAGTGACGATCATGCGGCGCTGGAGGGGTGGATGGCGACGGGGACGCCGGACCGGCAAACGGTGACGGCGGACTGGCTGGCGATCGATCCGCCGGCAATCGAAGGCGTAAGAATCAAGGAAATCAGGCCTGTCGCGACTTCGAACGGCTATCTTACCGAGGTATTTCGCGACGAGTGGGGCCTGGACGGCCTGCCTGTCGGCCAGGTCTTTCAGCGGACGATGTATCCAGGCGCAGTGACCGGATGGCACGCGCACGTTCGGACGCTCGACCGGCTTTTCTGCTCCGTCGGCAGCGTCCGCATCTCGCTCTATGACGGGAGAAAGGCTTCGCCGACCTTCGGTGCGCTGTGGCACAAGATTGTCGGCCCCTTGCGCCCGTCGCTCGTCATCATCCCGGCAGGCGTATGGCATGGCGTGGTTTCGCTCGGACCGGAAACGGCGTTGCTGCTCAACCTCGTCGACAGGGCCTACGCCTACGACGCGCCCGACCACCGGCGCCTGCCTCCGGACACCGAACACATTCCCTACAGACTGGTGTAACTTGGCAGAATCCAGCCAACCCGTTGCTGTTGGAAGGCGCGAGCCGCTGGTCTCGGTCGTCATCGCGACGCACAACCGCCCAGTGGTATTGCGGCAGACCTTGAGAAGCGTCGTGGCCCAGACGTTGCAGGACTGGGAGACCATCGTCATCGGCGACGCCTGCCGAGCGGACACCGCGGCCGTAGTCGCTTCCTTTGGCGATCCGCGTATGTCCTATATCGATCTGCCGGTGAACTACGGTGAACAATCGGGACCGAACAATATCGGCTTTGCCAGGGCGCGCGGCCGCTTCGTTGCCATCCTGAACCACGACGACC
Organism: Mesorhizobium sp.; assembly: GCA_019509685.1. The sequence continues at coordinate 13,655 of JAEKLU010000255.1, forward strand.
TCTGGTTTCCCGATCATCTCGCCGCTACAACCGGATGGGCCGACGCAACCAGCGCCGACGTGGTCATCGCGCGCAGCGTGGTCGTTCATCCCGATCACGAAGCCGGCGGAAAGAACGAGCTTTTCGGATACGGCAAAGGCGGCTTTTACGACCCCGTCCTTACCAAGGGATTTGGTTCAGCCCAGGTGGTTCGGCGCAAGGCCATTGACCGGCTGGGACCTTGGCGCCCGGCCATCGAATGCTATTGCGAGAGCTCACAGGACTGGCTGTTCCGGGCATGGCGCAAGGGAGCGACAATCGCAACGCTGCCGCATGTAACCGTGCTCGCGCTGCATTCAGGCTCGCGCGAAGGAAGCTATGTCACGGACAGAGCGCAGGAGCAGGAGAAACTCGTCCGCGCCATGGATGCGCCCGATGCCTTGCGCGCAGAACTTCTGGCCAGCGTCGTTGACCCGAAGTCGCCGCGTCCGTTCAATTATTTCAAGCGAAGGTTTCTGGCCGCCGTATTCGGCGTCCATCCGAGAGCCCGGGAGTTCCGACGCAAATATGTGCCCGGGTCGTATATTGACGCGTTACGCAAAGTTCGAGGCCTTTCGCCGATGCCCGAGCGCGAACCGGGCGTCAAGGAGTTGCTGGACCGCTACAGCAAAAGCAGTGAACCGCCGAAAGCCGGATGAGCACTTCACCCAACCATTGCCGTCCTTGACAAATAGGCGAGCCCTCTCAAACAAAAACCCGCGGGATCGCTCCCGCGGGTTTTATCTTGGAACGAGCGCAGCAATCAGCCGTGCGCGAGCACGGCAAGCAGCAGCAGTGCGACGATGTTGGTGATCTTGATCGCCGGGTTCACGGCCGGACCGGCGGTGTCCTTGTAGGGATCGCCGACGGTGTCGCCGGTGACCGAGGCCTTGTGCGCCTCGGAGCCCTTGAGGTGCTTGACGCCATCCTTATCGGTGAAACCGTCCTCGAACGACTTCTTGGCGTTGTCCCATGCACCACCGCCCGAGGTCATCGAGATGGCAACGAACAGGCCGTTGACGATGACGCCGAGGAGCGAGGCGCCGAGCGCCGCGAAAGCCGAGGCCTTGGAGCCGGAGATCAGCAGCACGCCGAAATAGACGACGAGCGGCGCCAGCACCGGCAGCAGCGACGGGATGATCATTTCCCGGATCGCCGCCTTGGTCAGGATGTCGACCGCACGCGCATAGTTCGGCTTGGAGGTGCCGGCCATGATGCCGGGATCCTCACGGAACTGCTTGCGCACCTCCTCGACGATCGAGCCCGCGGCGCGACCGACAGCGGTCATGGCGATGCCGCCGAACAGATACGGGATCAGGCCGCCGAAGATCAGGCCGGCGACAACGTAAGGATTGGAGAGGTCGAAGGAGACATCGCCCATGCCCTGGAAGTAGTGGTATTTGTCGCCATTGGCGGCAAAGAACTTCAGGTCGTTCGAGTAGGCGGCAAACAGCACCAGCGCGCCGAGGCCGGCGGAGCCGATGGCATAGCCCTTGGTCACCGCCTTGGTGGTGTTGCCGACCGCGTCGAGCGCGTCGGTGGAGTGGCGCACTTCCTTGGGCAGGCCAGCCATTTCGGCAATGCCGCCGGCATTGTCGGTGACCGGGCCGAAGGCGTCGAGCGCCACGATCATGCCGGCGAGGCCGAGCATGGTGGTGACGGCGATGGCGGTGCCGAACAGGCCGCCAAGCTGGTAGGTGGAGATGATGCCGCCGACGATGACGATGGCCGGCAGCGCCGTCGATTCCAGCGAGACCGCGAGGCCCTGGATGACGTTGGTGCCGTGACCGGTCACCGATGCCTGGGCGATCGAGTTGACCGGCCGCTTGTTGGTGCCGGTGTAGTATTCGGTGATCACCACGATCAGACCGGTCACAACCAAGCCGATCAGGCCGCAGGTGAACAGGTTCTTGCCGGTGATGACCATGCCGGCAACGGTGCCGATTTCGCCCCAGCCGACGGTTGCCGATGTGGCGACACCCAGGCCGACGATCGACAGCAGGCCGGTGACGATCAGGCCCTTGTAGAGCGCGCCCATGATCGAACCGTTGGACCCGAGCTTGACGAAAAAGGTGCCGACGATCGAGGTCAGGATGCAGGCGCCGCAGATGGCGAGCGGATAAAGCATCGCAGCGCCCAGCACCGCGCTGCCGCCGAAGAAGATCGCGGCCAGCACCATGGTGGCGACGACGGTCACGGCATAGGTCTCGAACAGGTCGGCGGCCATGCCGGCGCAATCGCCGACATTGTCGCCGACGTTGTCGGCGATGGTGGCCGGGTTGCGCGGATCGTCTTCCGGGATACCGGCTTCGACCTTGCCGACGAGATCGCCGCCGACATCGGCGCCCTTGGTGAAGATACCGCCGCCGAGGCGGGCGAAGATCGATATCAGCGAGGCGCCGAAGCCGAGCGAGACCAGCGAGTCGATGACGATGCGGTCATTGGGCTGCAGGCCCATCGGGCCGGTCAGGATGAGGTAGTAGATCGAGACGCCGAGCAGAGCCAGACCCGCAACCAGCATGCCGGTGATGGCGCCCGACTTGAAGGCGATGTCGAGGCCGGCGGCCAGGCTGTTGGAGGCCGCCTGCGCGGTGCGCACATTGGCGCGTACCGAAACATGCATGCCGATGAAGCCGGCCGCGCCCGAAAGCACGGCGCCGATCAGGAAGCCTATGGCCGCGGTAATGGAGAGCAGCCACCAGGCAAGCACCAGCACGACGACGCCGACAATGGCGATGGTGGTGTACTGGCGGGCCAGGTAGGCTTGCGCGCCTTCGCGGATGGCGGCTGAGATTTCCTGCATGCGTGCATTGCCTTGGTCGGACGCGAGGACCGAACGTGTCGCCCAGATGGCGTACAGTATTGAAAGCAGGCCGCAGGCGATGACGGCGTAAAGTATGGTCATTGCCGAATTTTCCTCGATTGATGGCCCAAAAGAACCCCTCCCTGGGCCGTTGAGACGGGAGACGAATTGCCGGCAATCGGAATCCGCCCCTTCGCTGGCGTGTATGCGAAACAGGGCTCGGAACGTCAAGATATTGTTCGGTTTTTGCCCGGCTTTCGCCCAAAAGGCTTATGTGCCAGCGCACCTGTCGACCGCCGCCCCTTTACTAGATCGATTGAAATGACGCGAGGGAATCATGCCGGCCATGGCGGCCGGCTTTTCGAGCCTAATCCGCTTCCTGTCCCATGCGGCGCGCGGCAAAGCGCTCGATCGCCTAGAATGCGTCGTAGATCAAGACGGCGAGCGCGGCGACGATCAGGCCGCCCTGCAGGACGAAGGCAAGGTTGTTGGATGTCAGGCCGGCGATGATGACTTCGCCCAGTGTCTTGGCCGCAACCGTCGAACCGATGGTGGCGGTGGCGAGGCTGATGACCACCGAGAGCCGGATGCCGCCGAGGATAACCGGAGCGCTCAGCGGCAGCTCGACCTTCACCAGCCTTTGCCAGCCGGTCATGCCGGCGCCGCGCGCCGCTTCCGTGACGTTGCCGGGCAGCGTCGTCAGCGCGGTCAGCGCGTTCTCGAAGATCGGCAGCAGGCCGTAAAGGAACAGCGCGATCAGCGTCGGCTCCTCGCCGAAACCGACCGCCGGCACCGCGAGCGCCAGCACCGCCACCGGCGGAAAGGTCTGGCCGATGTTGACCAGGCTGCGCGACAGCGGCAGGAATTCGACGCCGGCGGGCCTGGTGACGAGGATGGCAAGCGCCACCGCGACGATCGTGGCGCAGGCTGTCGCAATCGCCACTGTTCCCAGATGCTGCAGGGTCAGGGTCAGCAGGCTGCCGCGATTGTAGATTGCCGGCGCGCCGTTCTCGGTCAGCGGCCGCAGCAGCGGCTCGAACCACTCCGGTCTGGTGATGAAGACCACCAGCAGCACCAGCAAGGCGAGCCTCAGCAGCGTCGGCAGCCGGGTTTTCATTGCGGCCTCGCCGCGCGCTTCACCAGCCCTTCGACCGTGACGCGGCCGAGCGCCTTGCCGTCGGGGTCCTTCACCGGCAGCGCGGGGCGGCCCGTCCACAAAAGCTCGGCCAGCGCGTCGCGCTGGCTGATATCGCCGGGGATCGCCTCGCCTTCCGCGCCGCCCGTCTCGACGGCATCGCGCACGCGTCCAAGCGACAACAGCCTGAACGGCCGCTCGCTGGCGCCGACCAGCGTCTCAACAAAGTCGCTTGCCGGCTTCGCCAGGATTTCAGCGGGCTTGGCGTATTGCACCAGCTTGCCGGCATCCATGACGGCGATCTTGTCGCCCATATGGATCGCCTCTTCCATGTCGTGGGTGACGAGGATGATGGTGGTGCCGAAACGCTTCTGGATCTTGAGCAGGTCCTCTTGCGCCTTGGTGCGGATGATCGGGTCGAGCGCGCCGAAAGGTTCGTCCATGAGGAGCACGTTCGGCTCCGCGGCCAAGGCGCGGGCGACGCCGACGCGCTGCTGCTGACCGCCGGACAGCTCATGCGGATAGCGCGGGCCATAGGCCTGCGGATCGAGCTGGTAGAGCGTCATCAACTCATCAACGCGCGCCTTGATGCGGTCCTTGTCCCAGCCGAGCAACAAAGGCACCGTGGCAATGTTCTGCGCCACGGTCCGGTGCGGAAACAATCCGTGGCCCTGGATGGCGTAGCCGATGCTGCGGCGCAACTGGTAGCCCGGCACCGAGCGGTTGTCGGCGCCGTCGAGCTTGATCACGCCCAAGGTCGGCTCGACCAGCCGATTGATCATTCTGAGCAGCGTCGTCTTGCCGGAGCCCGAGGTGCCGACGATGACGGCGATCGTGCGGGGCTCGACGACCATCGACACGTTGTCGACCACGGTCGTGGCGTCATAGCGCTTGGTGATGCCTTCAATTTCGATCATGCCGTTTCAACCCTGCGCTTGGTGGCGGTCATCTCGATGACCGCGTCGAGGATGATGGCGGCCGCGAAGGCCAGGGCCACGGTGGGCAAGGCTCCCAGCAGCACGAGGTCCATCGCCGTCTGGCCGACGCCCTGGAAGACGAAGACGCCGAAGCCGCCGCCGCCGATCAGCGCCGCGATGGTGGCCAGCCCGATGTTCTGCACCAGGACGATGCGAATGCCGGTGAGGATCACCGGAAAGGCGAGCGGGAACTCGACGCCGAACAGGCGCTGGCGGTCGGTCATTGGCCGCGCGGGGTACACCCGCAAGCCCGACCACGGTGTTGGCCACCACCGGCAGCAGCGAATAAAGGAACAGCGCGACGAAAGCCGGCGCGGTTCCGATGCCCCTGATGCCGATCGCAGCGGCGCCGGGAATGTGCATGGCCACCCAGCCGAGCGGTGCGATCAGCAGACCGAACAGCGCGATCGAGGGGATGGTCTGGATGATGTTGAGAACATTGAGCACCCCTGCCCGCAGCCGCTCGATGCGGTGGCAAAGGATGCCGAGCGGCAGGCCGACGATCACCGCAGCCGCCAGCGCTTGGAGGCCTCGGCCCAGAAACTGTCGGCGTGACTGGCATATTCCTTGAAGATGGAAAGGCTGTCCAAGCTTCCGGAGACGAGCACCCCGGCGATAGCCAGCGCGGCCACGACCAGAACGCCGACGCGCGCCAATGGCGAGAGGTTCAGCCGGGTCAGCACATCGGCCAGAAGCAGCGTGAAGGCAAAGATCAGCAGCCAGAAACCGGACGCCGGGGCAATGCGGGCGAGAGCGTTGCCGGCAGGCGTCAGAAAACCGCCGGCGATACCGATCAGGAGCGTCAGGGCGACAAGTGCCACGATGCTTGTGGCAAGCCTGAGGACGAGCGGCGTCTTCAGCAGGGCGATGATAGCGCCGGCAATGAGGATCGCCAGCAGCAGCGCGCCAAGCGGCGTAGGCAGTGCGTCGAGGATCGAACGCGCTTGTCCTGGCACGATGCGGTTGGCACGGAAGGTGGCGAAAGGCGCGAACAGCGCCGCGTAGGCCACGATCACCGCGATGACCACGCCGAGCTTGTCGAAGCGGATGATCATGACGCAAGCCCGTGCAGACTGGCTCGGGCCGAGGCAGTAGCAGTCGTTAAACGATTACAGGGTCGGCGCGAAGCGCCCCCCTCTGTCCTGCCGGACATCTCCCCCACAAGGGGGGAGATTGGCAGCTTCGCCGGCAACGCTCGGCTTGCGACGATGAAGATTGGCCAAGAGCGATGCGACATCCGATCTCCCCCCAAGTGGGGGAGATGGCCGGCAGGCCAGAAGGGGGCGCCTCGCACTGACATCACGTCCCAAGGCGACGCGTGTGCTACTTCAAGAACCCGTTCTTCTTCAAAAAGTCCTCGGCGACCGCCTTGGCAGCCTCGCCACCAAGCTGGACGCGACCGTTGAGTTCCTGCAGCGTGACGAGGTCGAGCTTGGCGAAGACCGGCTTCAGGAGCGTCTCGATCTCGGGATGCTGCTTCAGCACCTCATCGCGGACGATCGGAGCCGGCTGGTAGACTGGCTGCACACCTTTGTCGTCGCCGAGCACGACGAGGCC
>JAEKLU010000197.1 GCA_019509685.1 Mesorhizobium sp.
GTCCTCGTGCCGGCGCACATGCCGGCGCCATGCCGGCATGGCCTGTTTGGCTGCCTTGGTCAAAGCGAGCACCTGCACCCGCTTGTCCTGCGCATGGTCGTCGCGTTCGACCAGCCCGCGCTCTTCGAGCTCGGCAAGCAACGGCGCCATGTTGGCGCTCTTCATGCCGAGCAGGCGGCAAAGTTCGGCGGCGCGAATGCCGGGCCTCTCGTCGATCAGCGCCAGCATGCCGTAGGTCACCGGGCGCAGCGCGGTATCGGCCAGCTCGACCGCGAAATCATTGAGCGCCAGGGCCGAAGCGCGCCTCAGATTGTAGCCAATCTGTTCGTCAAGCCTGTCTTCGGGCGCGACCCTGGTCGTCTTGCCCGAACCTATGCGATCCGCCGTCTCGTTCATGCAGCAAGCGATTACCGCGACCGAAGTGCTTGTCAAGGAGAAAATACTATGCGACATAGCGATCATAAAGCTATGTCGAATAGCTATTATTCAGCGGGATTGATGCAGGGCGGAGAGGGAGCGCGGCTCTTGGTCCGTCGCAAGCAGGAGGACAGTTGTCATGACCGAAGAGACCGTAGCCTTCGATATCGAGGCCGGCATCGCCTGGGTGCGCTTCAACCGCCCTGACAAGCGCAATTGCATGAACCCGGCGCTCAACCGGCGCATGATGGAGGTGCTGGACCAGCTCGAATACCGCGACGATGTCGGCGTGCTGGTGCTGACGGGCGAAGGCAATGCCTGGTCGGCCGGCATGGACCTCAAGGAGTATTTTCGCGAGACCGAAGCCAAGGGCCTCGGCGCCGTCCGTAAGGCGCAAAGCGAGGCCTATGGCTGGTGGCGGCGGCTGCGCTGGTACCGCAAGCCGACCATCGCCATGGTCAATGGCTGGTGCTTCGGCGGCGGCTACGGCCCGCTGTTTGCCTGCGACCTGGCTTTCGCCGCCGACGAGGCGCAGTTTGCGCTGTCCGAGATCAATTGGGGCATCCTGCCCGGCGGCGGCGCCACCAAGGTGGTGGTCGATCTCCTGTCGATGCGCGACGCCATGTATCACGCGCTGACCGGCGAGCTGATCGACGGCAGGAAAGCGGCGGCCTGGAAGCTGGTCAATGAAAGCCTGCCGCTCAAGGACCTGAGGGCGCGCGTCACGGAAGTGGCCAACATTTTGCTGAAGAAAAATCCTGTCGCGCTGAAGGCGACCAAGGACGCCATCCGCCGCGTTGGCGAGATGACCTACGACAATGCCGAAGACTATCTGGTGCGCGCGCAAGAGGCGGCCAATTCCTACGACAATGACGGCCGCAAGGAAGGCATCCGCCAGTTCATCGACGAAAAGAGCTACAAGCCCGGCCTCGGCGCCTACGACAAGGCAAGGTGATCGGCCAAAATCCGATCGGGGAGGAGATGCGAGATGCCGGCCTGGACGACGCCCGATCCCGTGGCCTTGCATGCCGCGACGCAGCCCGGACGCATCGCTTGCGTCGACCTCGCTTCGGGGCGGCGCTGGACCTACAGCGCACTGGATGAGGCGATCCAGCGCGCCGTCGCCGTGCTGGGGAGCGGCTACGGCATCGAGCCCGGGCAGCGTATCGCCACCGTCGCCCGCAACAGCGCCGATCTCCTGATCCTGCAGCAGGCCGCCATGCGCCTCGGCGCCATCTTCGTGCCGGTCAACTGGCGGCTCGCGGCGGTTGAGCGACAGGCGATCCTCGTCGATTGCGAACCCGTGCTGTTGCTGCACGATGCCGTGCTTGAGACGGCGCCGCCCGTGGGCTGCGTGCCGGCCGAGGTCGCCGACTTCGCGGCGGCGGTGCAAGCGCAGGCGCCGGCGCCGCGCCGGCCCTTGCCGGCAGCCGACCTGCCATCGATCATCCTTTACACGTCGGGCACGTCCGGCCGGCCGAAGGGGGTGATCGTCACCGAGCGCAACGCCTTCGCCACCGCGGTCAATTTCGGCGTGCTGGGGCAGGTCGGCAATGCAAGTGTCTTCCTGTGCGACGCGCCGATGTTCCATGTCATCGGCCTCATCACCAGCCTGCGGCCGCCCTTGCTGCAAGGCGGCACGGTGCTGATCTCGCCTGGCTTCGAGCCTGGCCTGACCAACCGCCGGCTGGCTGATCCCGAACTCGGCGTCACCCACTATTTCTGCGTCCCGCAGATGGCCAGGATGCTGCGCGTGGACGCCGCCTTCGCGCCGGCGCGCTGGACCCGGCTGACCGCCATCTTCACCGGCGGCGCACCCAATCCTGCCGCCGATATTCTCTGGTGGCTGGAACAGGGCGTGCGCATGGTCGACGGCTTCGGCATGACCGAGGCCGGCACCGTGCTTGGCATGCCCGTCGAGGCCGGTCAGATCGCACGCAAGGCGGGCTCCGCCGGCCTGCCGGCGCCGTCGCTGTCGCTGCGCATCGTCGATGACGGTGGCCGGGACGTCGCAGCCGGGCAGGCCGGCGAGATATGGCTCAGCGGCTCTAACGTCACGCCGGGCTACTGGAACCGGCCGGACGAGACCGCGCAGGCCTTCACATCAGATGGCTGGTTTCGCACCGGCGACATCGCGCGCCGGGACGATGACGGCTTCATCACCCTCGTCGACCGCCGCAAGGATATGTTCATTTCCGGCGGCGAGAACGTCTATCCGGCCGAGGTCGAAATGGCGCTGCTCGATCATCCCGACATTGCCGAAGCGGCTGTCATCGGCATCGCCGACGAGCGCTGGGGCGAGGTCGGCCGCGCCTTCGTCGTGCTGAAGGGTGTTGACCGGGCTTTCGACCCGGAAGCGTTTGCCGCTCACTGCGCCGCCCGCATTGCGCGCTACAAGGTGCCGAAGGAATTTCTGCTCGTCGAAGCCCTGCCGCGCACCGCATCCGGCAAGATCCAGAAACACCTTTTGCGCGGCTGAGCCCGGGCATTGCTGCCGAGCCGGCTAGGGCGATGCGATCGTCTTACGGTCGAGTGTCCTATCCCAGATGCTCGGCCCGTAGCTGCGCCTTCATCCGCGCCAGCGCCGGCTCGCCGCCGGCCGCGAGTTGATCGGCAATCTCGGCCAGCTTGTCGTCGGCGCTGCGGTATTTGCTGCCCCAGGCACCGAGCGTGGCCAGCACGGGCAGAAGGTCGATGCCGGCTTCCGTCAGCCGGTAGATCGCTTTCAATCCATGCGTCGGGTCGTCGCTACGGGTGAGTATGCCTTCGTCCTGCAGCGTCTGCAGCCGCTCGGCCAGCGTGCGCGAGGAAATGCCCTCATCGGATTGCAGGAATTCGCGAAAATGCTTTTTGCCGGCGAAGATCAGGTCGCGGATGATGAGCAGCGTCCAGCGGTCGCCGAGCAGTTCCAGCGATAGGTTGATCGGGCAGCCGGATCGTCCCTTGGTCGACATTTCGTATGCTTCCATTTTTAAATCACTTTACTATTGACACCATTCTCGTCATGCGTCAAATGGTTCCAAAAGTAAATCATTTGATCGAAGCAGGAGAACGACCGTGAAAAAGCTCATCCTGAACATGCAGATCTCGGTCGACGGTTTCGTCGGCGCCAATGAGGACCATCGCTGGCAACTCTGGGAATGGGGCGACGACAGCGCCTGGGATGAGGACTTGAAGCAGGACTTCAACGCCGTCTTTGCCGGCATCGATACCATCCTGCTCAGCCGCAAGATGGCCGAGGAAGGGTATCTGACCCATTGGGGCAATGCGGCGAAGAAATTCCCGGGCGACCGCTTCTATGCCTTCGCCCAGCGCATCGTCGAGGCGCAAAAGGTGGTGCCGAGCGACAAGCTGGAGACCTCGCGCTGGGAGCGCACGCGGGTGGTCAGCGGCGACCTGCCGCGCGAGGTAGACGCCTTGAAGCAGGGCGAGGGCGGCAACATCGCCGTGTTCGGCGGCGCCGGCTTCGCCTCGGCGCTGATTGCCGCCGGCCTCGTCGACGAGTTCCAGCTCTTCGTCAATCCCGCCGTGCTCGGCGCCGGCCGCCGCATCTTCGACGAAGGCGGTTTTTCCAGGCTGAAGCTGATCGGCTCGAAAGCCTATGCCAGCGGCATGGTGGTGAGCCGCTATGCGCTGGCTGGCTGAGGGAATTTCGGCGAGCCCTATGCTTGAATCAATCCGGCAGCGTGCGTCCCTAACTGCCGGTACGGTTATCCTTTTCCCGGGCCGCCGAAACGCCATCGGCGACCGGGTTGACCAGCTCCAGCTGGACAGGCCATCGGCGTTGCGACCACCCGCAGTGATCGTTGGCGACGGCGGCGAACCGGCGGGCTTCATGCAAGGTCAGGCCGATCAGCACGCGACCCGCATATTCGGCCGGCGCGTCATTACCTGCGTCGAACACCGCCCAACTGTCGTGGGGCGGCTCCTGCACCGCAACAAACCTCATTCGAGCCCCCGCTCTGAAGAAGTGCTAATATAGCAGTCACTGCTTGGCGTTACTATTACCTAGCCCACACATGGTGCTCGCTTTGTGGTCAGCGATCGGATGACGTTACAACAGCCGGCGTGCAGCCCGGGATAGCCGACTTGCCGCGCTATCGTGGCCGCGCGATACTCGCCGAAATCCTTCGGTCGCCGCGCTGGCTCAGCGCGTCTCGATCGCAGCGACCTTGCGGGCGCGCGTCAGCAAGGCAAAAAGCCCGAGCAGCCGAAAGCCCAGCAGCCAGCAGGCCAAAAATGCCGCGACGCCGATCGCCGCGCCGAGGTCGACGCCGGGCGTGACGACATTGGCGCTGGGCACGGGCACGCGGCCGAGCAGGCCATAGCCCGCCGATCCAGAGCATCAACAGATTGAAGCCGATAAACAATAGCAGGAAGATCCGGCCGAAGATGTCGCGCTTGCGGCGGGTAACAATAGTTT
>JAEKLU010000198.1 GCA_019509685.1 Mesorhizobium sp.
AGTCGCCATTACCGATTGCGCAGCACCACGCAAGCGCCGCCGACGGTGTGCAGCTTGCCGCAGATGCCGTCCGCCTCGGCGCGCGAATCGGCGCCGATCCTGACCGCGTAGATGCCGCGCCTGCCGATCGGCGTGCGCACGCGGCTGACCACCGGGTCGTGGCTGGCGAGCAGCGCCGGGAAGCGGCTGCGCACCCTGAGCCACTGGCCGATCGCCGCCGAGCGGCGGAAATTGCCGGCGATCTGCACACCCCAGGGCTTGATGTTGATCGAGGCCATGGCGACCGTCCGCGACATGATCACCGGCAGCCTGCGGCAGGCGACGGCAAAGCTCAATTTCGGATCGAGCGGCTGGATGGTGCCGGCATAGGAGGTGTCGGAAAACTTGTCGACCGGCTCGCCCATGACGTCGAAGACATAGCTCTCCGTCTCCATCGGCAGGAAGCCGCCGGAATCCAGCCAGCGCGACACGCGGTTTTCGCCGGCATTGTAGGCCGCAGCGGCAAGGCCGAGATTGCCATAGCTTGCCTTCATCTCGGCCAGATATTTCGCCGAGGCGGGGAGCGCCTGCTCGATATCGAAGGAGTTGGCCAGGCCACGCATCTTGGCGGTGCCCGGCATGAACTGCGCGATGCCCTCGGCGCCGACCGGGCTCACCGCGTTGGGGTCGAAGCGACTTTCCTTCCAGATCAGCCGGGCGAAGAAATCCCTGGGCAGGTCGTTCTTGCCGGCCTCGGTGTCGATCAGGTCGCAGACCCGGTTGATCAGCCGCTTGGCGGCGGATCGCGACTGCGGCGGGTCGGCGAACGCGCCCGTCACCCCGCTTAGACCGCAAAGCAAGGCCAGGATCACCGTGAGAAGACGGTGCATCAGCCTACTCGGCCGCGGCTTTGCCGTGTCCGTAGCGCTGGTCGATATAGTCGGCGACCATTTTCTCGAAATCGGCCGCGATCGAGGGACCGCGCAGCGTCGCCGCCTTCTTGCCGTCGACGAACACCGGCGCCGTCGGCGTCTCGCCGGTGCCAGGCAGCGATATGCCGATATCGGCATGCTTGGATTCGCCGGGGCCGTTGACGATGCAGCCCATCACCGCGACCTTGAGGTTCTCGACTCCGGGATATTTCTCGCGCCAGACCGGCATGTTCTTGCGCAGGTCGGCCTGGATGCTCTGCGCCAGTTCCTGGAACACGGTGGATGTGGTGCGCCCGCAGCCCGGGCAAGCAGCCACGATCGGCACGAACTGCCGGAAACCCATGGTCTGCAGCAGTTCCTGCGACACTTGCACCTCGCGGGTGCGATCGCCGTTGGGTTCCGGCGTCAGCGAGATGCGGATCGTGTCGCCGATGCCCTGCTGCAACAGGATGCCCATCGCGGCCGACGAGGCGACGATGCCCTTGGTGCCCATGCCGGCCTCGGTCAGGCCGAGATGCAGCGCATGGTTGGAGCGCGTGGCAAGCTCGGTATAGACGGCGATCAAATCCTGCACGCCGCTGACCTTGGCCGACAGGATGATCTTGTCGCGGCCAAGCCCGATCTCCTCGGCCATCTCGGCCGACAGGATCGCCGACTGCACGATCGCCTCGCGGGTCACTTCCTGCGCCGTCAGCGGAAAGCCCTGGGCCTGGTTCTGGTCCATCAGCCGGGTCAAGAGCTCCTGGTCGAGAGAGCCCCAGTTGACGCCGATGCGCACCGGCTTGTCATGCTTGATCGCCATTTCGACGATCGCCGCGAACTGGCGGTCCTTCTTGTCCTTGAAGCCGACATTGCCCGGATTGATGCGGTATTTCGCCAGCGCCTCGGCGCAGGCCGGATGGTCGGCCAGAAGCTTGTGGCCGATATAATGGAAATCGCCGACCAGCGGCACATTGATGCCAAGCCGGGCCAGCCGTTCATGGATACGCGGCACGGCGGCCGCACTCTCGTCGCGGTCGACCGTGATGCGCACGATCTCGGAGCCGGCGCGATGCAGCGCCGCGACCTGAGCGACCGTCTGATCGATGTCGGCCGTGTCGGTGTTGGTCATCGACTGCACGACAACAGGCGCGCCGCCGCCGACGACCACGCCGCCGACCGAAACGCCGACCGAGGTCCGGCGCGCGAAAGGAGAAGAAAAATACCCGGTCATGCCGGCCGCCTTTTATCTGCAAGGTCCGGGCATGAGGTGGCGGAGCAAAGATGGCTTGTCAATGGCAAGCGACAGTCGGAACCGGCAAATTGCCTGCCCGCGACCGGCAGCCACACCCTCAAGGATCTGCATCAGGCTGGCTGATACAGGCCTAAACAGTCGATGTATTGGGTAAAAGAACCAAGCCGGTGGCATTTCTTGCCACCGGAGGGTTACGCCGCGGCGGGTGCGGCTATGTCGCCTGGAGGAAGTTCAGTGCGAGGTCGGTTTCCCTTTCAGCTTTTCAATCTCGTCCTTGATTGCCAGCTTGCGTCGCTTGAGATTCACGATTTCGAGGTCGTCTACCGATGGATGGTTCATCGCATCGTCGATTTCGCGTTCGATATCACCGTGTTTCCGCTGCAACTCATCAAGATGGGATGCAAGAGACATGATTGGTTCTCCCTTTCATGGTTTCCTCGATTGCAGCCGTTCGCAGGCGCGTCCACCGCAGGTCGTGTCTGTGACGGCACGATGACAGTTTGCCACCAACCGATCTCGATGTCGAATGCCACGTGGTAGCATTCCACGACAATGTGAAATGTGGTAAGGCCTGCCCGCCGGTCCCAACCCACCGGTCCCGCCCAACCAGCCCGCCTTGGGCGTTGCAAGTGCAGACGGTAGATAATGTCCGAACAGGAACAGGCTGAAGTACGCCTAGAATACTCCCGGCTTAAACAGGAACACGCCGATTTCGACGCCGCGATCAACGCCATGATCGCCATGGCCTGCGACCCGCTTCAGATCCAGCGCATGAAGAAGAAAAAGCTGCTGCTGAAAGACCGGCTGACGGCGCTGGAAGACCGCATCATTCCCGACATCATCGCCTGAGGCGTCGGCGCTTCGGCTTTCGCCCTATCCACCAATCGAAAGCCTGGCCGCGCGATCGCGCAGCAACGCGATCAGCTCGCGCGTCCGCTCCTCATTTGTGTCGATCGGCACCACCAGGCACATCGTCGCCTCGACCTTTCCGGGCGCCGAAAACACCGGTGCCGCCAGGCATTTGGTGTAAGCGTCGACCAATCCGGACGTCACGCAATAGCCGGCGACGCGGGCCCTGCCTATGTCGCCGATGAAATCCTCGATATCGAGCTTGCGGCCGTCCGGCAGCACGAGATCGTCCTCCGCGATCATCGCTTCGATCCGGCCGCGATCGAGGCCGGCAAGCAGCAGCCGGCCCGACGCCGTCCAGGGCAGCGGGATCTGCAGTCCGGTGGCCGAGCTGATGCGGAACGGCCGGGCGCCGGGGCTCGAATGGATTATGGTGTAGCGGCCACTCTGCAGCATGCAGAGTTCCGATGTCTCGCCCGTCTCGCGCGACAGCGTATCGACCTCCTGGCGGCCGCGCCGCAGCAAGTCGTTGCCGCGCATATAAGCCATTCCATAGAGGTACAGCTTCTTGCCGAAATAGACGCGGTTGCCGTCGCCTTCCATTTCCAAGAGCCCGGCTTCGACCAGCTCGCGCACCAGCGTGTAGGTGGTCGAGCGCGGCGCGTTGAGCCGCTTGGCCAGTTCGCCGATGCCGATGGCGCGCTGGTTGCCATGCAGGAATTCAAGGATCTGCAGAACGCGGTTGAGGCCCTTTTCCCGCGAGGTCGCGAGCTTCTCCGGGTTCGCGTCATCCGCGGGCCATTCGGCCAGCACTTCGCCATCTTGCATTGTCGATTCCTAATGCTAGTATCTGTCTTGTACAGGATACACGCGTCTCTTGTAAGAGACAACTGCAGATTATGACGCGTGTATGCTGATCGATTGGGGAACATCAACAAAGGAGGTCGCCGTGAACGACACATCCGGCAGACGTGATTTTCTGAAACTGGGCATGGCCGGATTGGCCACCGCCGGCGCTTTGACCGCCGTTAGCGCCGAGAAGGCGGCCGCGCAGGCCGCGTCGGACAGCGTGCTGCGCACCGCGCTCGACCGCGGCAAGCTGATCGTCGGCACCGGCAGCACCAACGCGCCGTGGCATTTCGAGAACGATGCCGGCGAACTGGTCGGCATGGACATCACCATGGGCCATATCCTCGCCAAGGGCTTGTTCGACGACCCGACCAAGGTCGAATTCGTGCCGCAGGATCCGGCGCAGCGGATTCCGAACGTGACGACCAACAAGGTCGACATCACCATCCAGTTCATGACCATGACCGCGCAGCGCTCGCAGCTGATCCACTTCTCGCGGCCCTACTATGTCGAAGGCGTGGCACTGCTGACGCTGCCCGGCTCGGAGAACAAGACCTTCGACAAGCTGTTGGCGAACGGCGCCAACACGCGCATCTCGATCCTGCAGAATGTCGATGCCGAAAGCTCGGTGCATTTCGCCTTGCCGCAGGCGCAGGTATTGCAGATCGACACTCAGGCCAATGTGCTGCAGGCGCTGGAATCGAAACGCGCCGACGCCGCCGCGGTCGATCTGTCGACCGTGCGCTGGCTCGCCTCGCGCAATCCCGACAAGTATTTCGATGCCGGCAAGAGCTGGTATTCGATGCTCTACGGCGCCGCCGTCAGGCAGGGCGATCTCGATTGGCTGACCTTCGTCAACCAGACCTTCACCATCGCCATGTTCGGCCATGAGACGGCGCTCTATGACGGCGCCTTCAAGGAATATTTCGGTCAGGAGCCGCCGGCCCGCCATCCAGGCTTCCCGGTCATCTGACATCCGACAGCGTGAAACAAAAACATAGCCGGCGGAAGGAACGCCTTCCGCCGGGCTCCCTAGACACCGGTTCGCGAGCGGTGGATCCTGGATCCGCCACCGCATGCCATTGAGACGGAACGCATGGGCTATACGCTCAATTTCAACCTGATATGGCGGCATTTCGATAAACTGTGGGGCGGGCTGCTGCTCAGCCTCGAGCTTGCCGTGATCTCGATCGCCATCGGCGTCGTCATCGGCCTGGTGCTGGCGGTCTGGTATGTCTCGGCCGGCCGTGTCGTGCGCGGCATCATCGCGGCCTATGTCGAGTTCATCCGCAACGTGCCGCTGATCCTGCTGGTCTATCTGGTCTTCTACGGCCTGCCGACGGTGGTCGATCTTGCCTACAGCGCCCAGACCTCTTTCGTGGCGACGCTGGCGCTCTACAGCGGCGCCTATCTGGTCGAAGTCTTCCGCTCCGGCCTCGAAGCCGTGCCGCGCGGCCAGCTCGACGCCGGCAAGGCGATCGGGCTGACGCCCTGGCAAAGGCTGCTGCATGTACGGCTACCGACGATGATGCGCATCACGCTGCCGGCGCTCTCCAACACCTTCATCTCGCTGTTTAAGGACACCTCGGTCGCCTCCGTCATCTCGGTGCCGGAACTGACCTATGGCGCGCAGTGGATCAACTTCAACACCTTCCGTATCGTCGAGGTCTATCTCGT
>JAEKLU010000396.1 GCA_019509685.1 Mesorhizobium sp.
GTCGAAATCGTGATGCCGCGGGCCTTCTCTTCGGGCGCCGCATCGATCTGGTCGTAGCGCTTGTATTCGCCAAAATACTTCGTGATCGCCGCCGTCAGCGACGTCTTGCCATGATCGACGTGGCCAATCGTGCCAATGTTCACATGAGGCTTGTTACGCTCGAATTTACCTTTTGCCATGTGATGTCTCCAATCTGCTCGCCCATACGGGCCTTGAATTAAGTTACTGCTGCAACCCGCTCGGGTTACGCGTATTTCTTCTGGACTTCCTGGGCGACCGCGGTCGGCACAGGCTCGTAGTGATCGAACTGCATCGTGTAGGCCGCGCGGCCCTGGCTCATCGAGCGCAGGTTGTCGACGTACTTGAACATGTTGGCCAGCGGCACCATCGCGTTGATGACGACAGCTACACCACGCGCTTCCTGACCCTGGATCTGGCCACGACGGCCGTTCAGGTCGCCGATGACGCTGCCGACGTAGTCTTCCGGCGTCACGACTTCGACCTTCATGATCGGCTCGAGCAGCTGCACGCCAAGCTTGGGCGCAGCTTCACGGAAGCAGGCGCGGCCGGCGATTTCGAAGGCGAGCACCGAGGAGTCGACATCGTGGTAGGCGCCGTCGATGAGCGTCGCCTTGACGCCGATCATCGGGAAGCCCGCGAACGGACCCGACGACATCACGCTGTTGATGCCCTTTTCGACGCCGGGGATGTATTCCTTCGGCACGGAACTGGATCTTGACGCGAGCGAACTGACCGGTACCGCCGGTCTGCTTCTTGTGCGTGTAGTCCTGCTCGTGCTTGCGGGTGATGGTTTCGCGATAAGCCACCTGCGGCGCGCCGACATTGGCTTCGACCTTGAACTCGCGACGCATGCGGTCGACGATGATGTCGAGGTGAAGTTCGCCCATGCCCGAAATGATGGTCTGGCCGCTTTCCTCGTCGGTCTTGACGCGGAAGGACGGATCCTCGGCGGCCAGGCGGTGAAGGGCGAGGCCCATCTTTTCCTGGTCGTTCTTGGTCTTCGGCTCGATGGCGATCTGGATGACCGGATCGGGGAATTCCATGCGCTCGAGGATGACCGGGTGCAGCGGATCGCTGAGCGTATCGCCAGTGGTCGTGTCCTTGAGGCCAGCCAGGGCGACGATGTCGCCGGCAAAGGCTTCTTCGACGTCGGCGCGCGAGTTCGCATGCATCTGCAGCATGCGGCCAATGCGCTCCTTCTTGCCCTTGACGGTGTTGTCGACCGAGATGCCCTTGGCGAGCTTGCCCGAATAGATGCGGGCAAAGGTGAGCGAGCCGACAAACGGGTCGTTCATGATCTTGAACGCCAGCATCGACAGCGGCTCATTGTCATCGGCATGACGCTCGATCTCGGCGTCGGTCTTGGCGTCGACGCCCTTGATGGCGGGAACATCGGCCGGCGACGGCAGATATTCGACGACGGCGTCGAGCAGCGGCTGCACGCCCTTGTTCTTGAAGGCCGAGCCACAGAACATCGGGTAGAACTTGACCGCGATGGTGCCCTTGCGGATCAGCGCGCGGATCTCGTCATTCGACGGCATCTTGCCTTCGAGGTAGTTCTCAAGCGCCGTCTCGTCCATTTCGACGGCGGCTTCGATCATCTTCTCGCGGTATTCCTCGGCGCGGGCCTTGAGGTCGGCCGGGATCTCGACGACGTCCCAGGCAGCGCCCAGCGTTTCGTCGCGCCAGACCAGCGCGTTCATTTCGACGAGGTCGACGACACCCTTGAACTCGGTCTCGGCGCCGATCGGCAGCTGCATGACGACAGCCTGCGCACCGAGGCGCGAGCCGATCATTTC
>JAEKLU010000199.1 GCA_019509685.1 Mesorhizobium sp.
GCCGGAATTTTTACCCGGCCTTAAGTCCTCGCCCGTATGATTAACAATGCCCGTAAACGAATGGTTACCGCCGGCAAAAATCTTTAGGGTTTTGTTTCCCATAGCCCTGGGAATGCCGGTGGAAACGGGCGGCGCTTGGGTCGTTCCGGGCGGATTGGACGATATGCAGGTGTGCGTTTGCGGAGTACCGAGTCATGAAGTCACGTGAAAACCTCGTTCGGCTGAAGCAGTTTCAGGTGAATGAGAAGCGGCGGCAGCTCTTGCAGCTGGACATGATGATCGCCGAGTTCGAACGCATGGCCGTCGAGCTGGAAGCGCAGATCATCGCCGAAGAGAAAAAAGCCGGCATCACCGACATCAACCATTTCGCCTATCCGACCTTCGCCAAGGCGGCGCGTCTGCGCCGCGACAACCTCAGGAATTCACAAAGCGACCTCGCTCAGCAGCGAAGCACCGCCGAATCATTACTCGGCGAAGCTGAAGCGGAGCTGTCCAAGGCGGAATTGCTGGAATCGCGTGACACCAAAATCCGCGAACCGGATCTCGGCAGCCGCAGCGTCATGATCGGCTAAGCGCCCCGCCGGCGTTCGCCTTCAGACAAATCGGCACAGCCGACCTGCCCGTCCACTCAGGCCGGGATGGCGATCTCGGCCTGTTCGCCTGCCGATGCCCGCGCACGGGCATCCTTGATGTCCGGCGCATGCTCTTCGGCCCAGGACCTGATCTGGCTGAGCAGCCCCGCCAGGTTCTGACCGAGTTCCGTCAACTCATACTCCACCCTCGGCGGTATGACCGGATACACCTCGCGCCGGACCAGGCCGTCGCGTTCCAGCACACGCAAGGTCTGCGTCAGCATTTTTGGCGTGATGCCTTCCAGTTTGCGGGCGAGCTCGCCGTTGCGCTGCCGGCCTTTTCGCAAAGCACAAACCAGAAGATACACCCACTTGCTGGCCAGCATCTCCAGAACGGTGTGTGAAGGGCATGTCCGTCGGAAGGCATCATAGCCGAGGCACGATTCAATATCACTATCCATAAGGTGCGTATATATCAAAAAGGTACATACTAGACAAGAGATAATTACTATCCAAATGATAGCGGCATCAACAAGCAGGAGATATCCGATGCGTGCCGTTAGCCAGAATGCCGTCGGCGAACCCGACGTCCTTGTCGTCGCCGAACAGCCTGAACCCTCACCTAAAGCAGGCGAAGTGCTTGTCCGCGTCAAGGCGGCAGGCATCAACCCGGTCGATGGCGCGGTCCGGGCCGGCTATTATCCGTTGCTCGGCGAGCCGCCTTTCATCCTCGGCTGGGATATTTCCGGGACAGTCGAGGCGCTTGGCGCCGGGGTGACCGCATTCAAGGTCGGCGATGCGGTGTTCGGCATGCCGCGCTTCCCCAAGCAGGCCGCCGCCTATGCCGAGCTCGTCACCACGCCGGCCGATGAGGTTGCCGCAAAGCCCGTCGCCATAGACCACGCCCATGCCGCGGCCCTGCCGCTGGCTGGACTGACCGCGTGGCAAGGCCTCGTTCGTCATGGCGGCTTGCAATCGGGGCAGCGCGTGCTGATCCATGCCGGCGCCGGCGGCGTCGGCCATCTGGCGGTGCAGATCGCCAAGGCGCGCGGCGCCTGGGTGGCCTCGACCGCCAGCTCGGACAAGTTGGATTACGTCCGTTCCCTCGGCGCCGATGAGGTGATCGACTACACGAAGAGCGGTTTCGCCGACAAGCTTGCCGATCTCGACCTGGTGCTGGAAACAGTCGGCGGCGACCACGCCGAGGAATCGCTGAAAGTGCTGCGCGACGGCGGCGTGCTGGTGTCGCTGCTCGATGTCAGTGACGCCACGAAGGCCAAGGCCAGGCAGCGCAACATCCGCGTCGAGCGCATGTCGGTGGTGCCGGACCGCGAGGGCCTGGTCGGGCTGGCAAGCCTGGTCGATGCAAAAAAGCTTCTTGCCCACGTGGCCAAGACTTTTCCGCTTGAAGAGGCGGGGGCCGCGCACGCCTTCCTCGCCACCCGACCGATCGGCAAGGTGGTGTTGACGGTCTGATCGACTAAGCTTTTCCGTAGCGAAAGGGCGCGGATAACCGCGCCCTTCTCGTTTTGCAACCGGTCGCAACCTACGGCAATTCCAGGAAAAGTGTGATCGGTTTTCCGTCCGGAATTGCGTAAACCGCTCTAGTGCCGGTATTGCTGGATCCGCGTCGTTCGCAGCCCAGCCAGGCCATATTCGTCGATAGACGCCTGCCAGGAAAGGAATTCCTCGGTGGTAAGCTTGTAGCGCTGGCAGGCTTCTTCCAGGCTGAGCAGGCCGCCGCGCACAGCAGCAACCACCTCCGCCTTGCGCCGGATAACCCAACGCCGCGTGTTCGTCGGCGGCAGATCGGCGATCGTAAGAGGGCTGCCGTCGGGCCCGATAACATACTTAACTCTAGGTCTAACCAGATCGGTCATCGTACTCTCTACAAAAAACTCAAAGACCCAATCCCCGCCACAGTACCGCCACAGCTTTAAAAATTGCCTAAGCGAACCCTAATCACTAGGTAAGGATCGTGAACGCCGGGTTAGGCTTTCGTTTAGAATTTGAAACAACCGCATCCCGGCCCTTATTTTGCCGATAAAATCGCCGGTGGACGCAAGCTGGCGCATGCGTGGCCCTTGACCTATATTCCGGCCATTGGCATTGAGCGCCGCACAGTGAAAGCACCATGAACAGCCTCGATCTTCCCGGACGTCCCGAAAACACCCGCGTCGTCGTCGCCATGTCGGGCGGCGTCGATTCGTCGGTCGTTGCCGGCATCCTGAAGCGCGAAGGCTATGATGTCGTCGGCGTCACGCTGCAGCTCTACGACCATGGCGCGGCCACCCACCGCGCCGGCTCTTGCTGCGCCGGCCAGGACATCGACGATGCCCGCCGTGTCTCCGAGACGCTCGGTATCCCGCATTACGTGCTCGATTATGAGGAGCGCTTCCGCAAGGCGGTGATCGATCCCTTTGCCGAAAGCTATGTCGCCGGCGAGACGCCGATCCCGTGCGTATCCTGTAACCAGACGGTGAAGTTCGCCGACCTGCTTGCCACCGCCCGGGATCTCGGCGCCGATGCCTTGGCCACCGGCCATTATATCCGCTCTGGCGCCAGCGGTGCGCATCGCGCGCTCTACCGGCCGGTCGATGCCGATCGCGACCAGAGCTATTTCCTGTTCGCCACCACGCAGGCGCAGATCGACTATCTGCGCTTCCCGCTCGGCGGCCTGTCGAAGCCGCAGGTGCGCGCCATCGCCGAGGAAATGGGCCTGACGGTCGCCGCCAAGCAGGACAGCCAGGACATTTGCTTCGTGCCGCAGGGCAAATATTCCGACATCATCGCCAAGCTGAAGCCGGCCGCCGCCAATCCGGGCGACATCGTCCATATCGACGGCCGCGTGCTCGGCCGCCATGAGGGCATCCTGCGCTACACGATCGGCCAGCGCCGCGGCATTGGCATCGCGTCGGGCGAGCCGCTCTATGTCGTTCATCTCGATGCCGAGCGCGCCCGCGTCATCGTCGGCCCGCGCGAAGCGCTGGAGACGCACAAGATCTACCTGCGCAACATGAACTGGCTGGGCGATGCCCCGTTGTCGGACATCCCCACCGGCGGGATTGAGCTCTTCGCCAAGGTCCGCTCGACCCGGCCGCCGCGTCCGGCCGTGCTCAATCACCGCAACGGTGTGACGTCGGTTGAACTGGCGGACGGCGAGTCCGGCATCGCGCCGGGACAGGCTTGCGTGCTCTATTCGGATGACGGCAACGAAGCGCGCGTCTTCGGCGGCGGCTTCATCGAGCGCTCGGAGCGTGGCGCCGAGGCCGAAGCCATGCTCTCCAGGCTTGCCGCGCGGCCGGCGCAAATCCCGGCCGAGTAAGCTCGCGATTTTTCAGCTGCCTCGATTTTTCGCTTAAAGCGCGTCGCGCTGATGCGGATTCAGGCGACGCGCTTTAAGTCTTTGCTTTGATGCATGTCGTTGTCCCAGAACCGCTGCACACTTCTGAGCGACATGCATTAGGCTGATTTTCGGCCGAGATGAACCGCTTCAGGCGGGCGAACCGCTATGCGCGACCGTGCCGGCGGTCAGGATGCGCAGCACCCGGATCGCCTCTTCGCCGTCGGTGCGCGGCTCGGCGCGGGTTTCGATGCACTGCATGAAATGAGCAAGCTCGCGCGTCAGCGGCATGCCTTCGCCGACAGCCACATAGGAAGGCTCATTGGCGGTGAAGGCCCACTGGCCGCTGTCCTGCCAGACCGCGTGGCGATAGACGGCAAGCTTGCGCTCCCAGGGCTCGACGTCGTCGAAGACGGCCATCGCCTTGGTGCCGACGACCGTCAGCCGCCGCTCGCGATAGGGGTTGAGCCGCGAGGCGAAGAGATGGCTGCGCAAGCCGTTGGGAAAGCGCATATGCAGATGGGCGAAATCGCTGAGATTGTCGAGAAGCGCCGCGCCTTCGCCCCTCACCTCGATCGGCTCGGTGCCGGTGATGGCAAGGATCATCGACAGATCGTGCGGCGCCAGATCCCAAAGCGCGTCGTTCTCGGTGTGGAACTTGCCGAGGCCGAGGCGATGCGAATGGATGTAACGAACCTCGCCGAGCTCGCCGTTGTCGATCAGCGCCTTGAGCATCTCGAACGCCGGATGGAAGCGCAGCACATGACCGACCATGAAGACGCGGCCGTTGTCCTTTGCCGCCTTCACAGCGCGTTCGGCATCAGCGACCGTCAGCGCGATCGGCTTTTCCACCAGCACGTCCTTG
>JAEKLU010000200.1 GCA_019509685.1 Mesorhizobium sp.
TACCTTCGCATGCCATATGCCGCCAAGGGCCTGACGGTCGGTTTGTTCGGCGGCTCGTTCAACCCGCCGCATGCCGGCCATGCGCTGGTCGCCGAGATTGCGCTGAGGCGGCTTGCGCTCGATCAGCTGTGGTGGATGGTGACGCCCGGCAATCCCTTGAAGAGCGTGCGCGAACTCGCCCCGCTCGCCGAGCGTATCGAACTTTCCGAGAAGATCGCCAGGAATCCCAAGATCAAGGTCACCGCTTTCGAGGCGGCACGGCACGTCCGCTACACAGCCGATACGCTGGCGCTGGTCAAGGCGCGCAATCCGGGCGTCGACTTCGTCTGGATCATGGGCGCGGACAGCTTGCGCGATTTCCATCGCTGGCAGCGCTGGCGCGAGATCGTGCTGACCTTCCCGATCGCCGTCATCGACCGTCCGGGCGCCACCCTTTCCTTCCTGTCGTCGGTCGTCGCCAAGACCTTCGACTATGCCCGCATCGACGAGGTCGACGCGCCGCGGCTTGCCCGCATGCAGGCGCCGGCTTGGACCTTCATCCACGGCCCACGCTCGTCGCTGTCGTCCTCTGCGATCCGCCAGGCGGCGAAGGGTTAGGACAACTCACCTGCGATGTCGCTTTTGAGGCGGCTTTTCGCCGGCCTGTAAGCCAAGCTCGCGCAAGCATGCTGAAGCAGAACCAGACCACGACCGATCGCAGCCGCGCCGAACAGCCGGCGCCGCTGATCGCCATTGCCAGCGTCATCGTCTCGATGGCGCTGATTGCGATCGGCAATGGGTTGATGTTCGCCTATATTCCGGTGCGCCTCGGCGCCGACGGCTTCGATCCGACCTGGGCCGGGCTGATCGTCACCGGGCTTTCCGCCGGTGGGCTTGCCGGCTGCATCCTGACCGGACCTCTGGTCAAAAGGGTCGGCCATGCCCGCGCTTTCATGGTGCTGTCGGCGCTGATCGCGCTCTCCAACGCCGCCATCGGGGCCGGGCCGATCCCGCTTTTATGGATCGCAGCCAGAGCACTTTACGGCTTTGCCATATGCGGTCTGTTCATCGTCGCGCAGAGCTGGCTGAACGATGCCTTGCCCAACGCCATACGCGGCCGGGTGATGGCGGTGTTCTATGTCGCCTATATAGCGGGCCTCGGCGTCGGCTATGCGACGCTCGCGGCGATCAACATCCACAGCGCCGCGGCGTCGCTGATCGGCATCACCTTCACCGCGCTGTCGATCCTGCCGGTCGGCATGACACGACTTGCGCAACCGCCCGCGCCACAGGCCGCCTCGGTGGCGCTGCGGCAGGCTTGGCGGATCTCGCCGGTCGGTGTTGCCGGCATGCTGGCCGTCGGCGGCCTGTCGATGATCGTTTCCGGCTTCGCGCCGATCCATGCCACCGCCAAGGGTTACAGCCAGGCCGATGTGGCGCTGCTCTTGTCGGCAATGCCGGTCGGCACGTTGATCCTGCAGATGCCGCTTGGCTGGCTCTCGGATCGCACCGACCGGCGCTATGTGCTGGCGGGCGCGGCGGCGCTTGCGGCCGTCGCCAGCGTGCTCGCCATTTTATTCGACGGCGGCGCGCTGATGGCCCTGGTGGTGATCTACCTGATCTGGGACGGCGCGGCGGAATCGATCTACGCGCTGTCCAGCGCACATGCCGCCGACCGCGCCCGCAAGGACGAGCTGCTGGCGCTTTCGAGCTCGATGCTGTTTGCCTGGTCGCTTGCGGGTTTCGTCGTGCCGGGCATCGTCACCGCGCTGTCCATCGTCTTCGGCACCGCGACTTTCATTTATGTAGGCATCGTCATTGCGACGGCCTTCTGCCTGTTTGTGCTCTGGCGGGTGATGGCCGCGCGGCCAGCCCCCGCCGTGGCCACAGGAAGTTTCGCACCGATGTCGGCGCAGACGCCGTTGCCGGTAGAGCTCGCCTTCGCGCCGGACGATCAGCCGCCGACACGCGAAAGATTGAGAAGGTAAGAATTCGAAATGGCGAAAAGCTATGATCCCCCGACGGTGTGGAAGCCTTTCGGCGCGTTCTCCATGGTGAGAATCAACGAGGACGGGCAACTCATTCATCTCAAGGGTCAAGTTTCGCTCGACCGCGAGGGGCAGGTTGTCGGCAAGGGCGATATGCGGGCTCAGGTCCGGCAAACGCTCGAAAACATCAAGGCTGTGCTGGCGGCCGTCGGCGGCGAGATGGCCGATATCGTGTCGCTGACCCAATATGCGACCGATATCGAGCGCTTCATGGCATCGGGCGATATCCGCAAGGAATTCTTTTCGGAGCCCTATCCGGTGACGACCACCGTCCAGATCGTGCGTCTCTATCATCCGGACTTGCAGATCGAAATCACGGCGATAGCCGAAATACCCCGAAACCGGTTCAGAATGCCGGCTGGTTGAAACCGCTGGCGTGACGGGCCTATTACTGCTTGCGCGCCTCCGGCGGCGGCGCTTCCGGCGGCGGCAACGGGATCGAGATGCCTTCGCTGTCGAAGGCCTGCTTGGCGCGCTTGGTCATGTCGGTCTGGGTGGAAAAATAGTCGGCCGACGCCGTCCAGTAGCGCAAGGTGAGCGAAACCGTCGTGTCGCCGAGATTGGCGACGAAGGCAATCGGCGCCGGCTCGCGTCGGATGCGTTTCTCGGCATTGGCGATGGCAAGCAGCGTTTTCTGCGCGGGGTCGATGTCGTTCCAGGAGCCGATGCTCAAGGAAATGTCGGTGCGACGAACGCCGTTGCGGGTGAAGTTGCGCACCGGCTGGTTCCACAAGGTCGAGTTGGGCGCCAGCACATAGACGCCGTCCGCGGTGCGCAATTTGGTGGCGAACAGGCCGATCTCCTCGATGGTGCCTGAGATCGAGCCGACCTCGACATATTCGCCGATGCGGAAGGGCCTGAGCGCCAACAGCATGATGCCGGCGGCGATGTTCTGCAGCGTGCCCTGCAGCGCCAGGCCGATGGCCAGGCCAATGGCGCCGATGGCGGCAATGATCGAAGCCGTCTGCACGCCGAACTGGCCGAGCACCATGATGACCACCAGAATCAGGATGGCGTAGCGCACGATCTTCGAGAAGAAATGCCGCAAGGTCTGGTCAAAGCCGTGGACGTGGCCGAGTCCGGCGAAGATCGAGCGTTCGGCGAGCCCGGCAACGAAATAGCCGACAACCAGCAGGATGACGGCGCCGATGGCCGAGAAGGAATAGGAAACGATCAAAGTGGAAAGCTGCGCAATCGCTGCCTGGATGGTGACAAGGGCGGTTTGCGGGTCGGTGGGCATGGCGGGATTCCCGTTGGTCGGTGTGCCGATAACCCATGCCTCCCGTATCAGTTCCCGCCTTTTGCGGCCGCTCAAACGACGATCTGGACCAACCCACTGACAGGGGCCGGAGAGCCTTCGTCTTGAAAGTGCAATGGAACTCTGCCTATCTAAGGGGTGTCACCTGATTTGGTGGGTGATTTGGTTGTTCTTGTTGGGAAAGGAAACACACTGAGAACAGCACTGCGGAAGAAGGCTGACGTCATGCCTTCGCCGGCCGGGATCAGCGTAAACGACGCCGTGTCCCTTGCCATCGATACAGTCCTTGCCAGTCTGGAAGACTCCAAGGCCGAAAACATCGTCTCAATCGACATCCAGGGAAAATCGAGCCTCGGCGACTATATGGTCATCGCCTCGGGTCGGTCGCACCGTCATGTCTCGGCTGTCGCCGATCATCTCCTCAAGGCGCTGAAGGATGCCGGCCTCGGCACGGCGCGTGTCGAGGGGCTGGCAGGCGCCGACTGGGTCCTGATCGATTCCGGCGACATCATCGTCCATGTCTTCCGCCCCGAAGTCCGCGAATTCTACAATCTCGAAAAGATGTGGCAGGCGCCGGATCTCGAGGAAGACACCTTGCACTGAGCGCTGTCCCGTGTCGTAACCGTTCAGGCCACGACAGGGATCAAAGCGCTCACCGAGGCAGGGATGAAAATTACCGTTCATGCCGTGGGCCGGATGAAGACCGGCCCCGAGAGGGAACTCGCCGACCGCTATTTCGAGCGGTTCGCCAAGAGCGGGCCTGCGGTCGGGCTGGAATTTGCCGGCATTGTCGAGACCCCTGAAAGCCGTGGCCAGAGCGCCGACGAGCGCCGCCGCGAGGAAGCCCAGCGGCTGCAGGCGCAGTTGCAATCCGGCGCCGTTCTCGTCCTGCTCGACGAACGCGGCAAGGCGCTGTCGTCCGAAGATCTGGCCGGCCGTGTCGGCCAATTGCGCGACGGCGGCCGCAAGGCGCTGGTCATCGCCATCGGCGGCGCCGACGGCCATGACAAAGCCTTGCGCGAGCAGGCCGATCTGGTGCTGTCGTTCGGCGCCTTGACCTGGCCACACCAGCTGGTGCGCGTGATGCTGGGCGAGCAGCTCTACCGGATCGCCACCATTTTGTCGGGCCACCCTTATCATCGGTCGTAATAGCGCTTGCGATCTCCAAAAGCTGGGGATTGCGCGCGCCTGCCCGGATTTTCGCCTCAAAGGCTGGACATCACGGGTAAAATGGGCGCTCCAACATGGTTGATGGTTCGTTAACGATGCGGCGGATAGGGTAGAGGCCTGATGTCCGAAGGCTGGAATCCGATGACGCGCGCCTGGCGCAGCCGCTGCGGCCTGACCCTTGTCGCCGCCGTGATGGTGCTTGGGCCAGCGCGGGCGGCGGAAAATACCCTCGACATGGCGCCCGACCCCGACCAGAACCGGGCCGAATACGAGCAGGTCTCCAAGGAAATCACCTTATCGTCAGAACGGCTGGCCA
>JAEKLU010000201.1 GCA_019509685.1 Mesorhizobium sp.
TCTTCTCCAGCTTCCAGCCCGAGCCGTCGTCGGTAATCTTGCATTTGAACCAGCCATAGATGACCAGCGGGCTCAGGCCGCCGACTTTGATGGTGCGGCACTTCCAGTTGCCGGTGAGATCCTTGTCGGAGAAGGCGACCAGTGGCCTGGTCAGCAACTCGTCCAGCTGTTTGACGTCGGCTGGATCGCCGGACTTCGCTTCATCGAGGGATGCCTTGCGGGTTTCGCCATATTTGTCGAGCCGCGCCTTGTCGGCTGCGGTGATCAGCTTCTGCACCGCGCCGTCGGCATGCGCCGGCAGGGCGAAAGCGATGAGACTAAGGGCGGCAAGCAGCAGGCGGGGGATCATCAACGCGTTTCCTCAAATCAATGGCTGGAACAGTTCTTTTCGTCACTGGCGCACAACTTACCGGTTCGCACTCGCCTGTCATCCGTGCTTAACACCGGCAGCTCGAAAAAACGGCTTGATCGATGCGGATATTGCTCACGGGATCGTCCGGATGGCTGGGCAGCGCGCTCGGGCCACGGCTGGAAACACTTGGCCATGAGGTGGTCGGCCTCGATCCTGTTCCATCGGCGCGCACGCAGGTGGTCGGTTCGATCGCGGACCGCGACCTCGTGTTCGAGACTGTCCGCGACAATCGCGTCGAAGCCATCATCCACAGCGGTGCGCTGCATAAGCCGAACATCGAACACTCCGAGAATGCCGATTTCGTGGCGACCAATGTCCAGGGCACGCTGAACCTGCTCGACGCGGCCGTGGCGTGTGGCGTCGATCGTTTCGTCTTCACCTCGACGACGTCGCTGATGATCTCGCAGGCGATCCGCGCCGGCTTCCAGGGCGGCGCGCGCAAGGCCGCCTGGCTGACCGAGGAGATGTCGCCGGAGCCGCGCAACATCTATGGCGTGACGAAGCTTTCGGCCGAGCATCTGTGCCGTCTCTACCATATCGAGCATGGACTGCCGGTCGTCGTGCTGCGCACCGCGCGCTTCTTTCCCGAGGCCGACGACATGGCGCATGCGATCGACCAGTCGGATGCCAACACCAAGGCCAATGAATTGCTGTTCCGCCGATTGACCGTCGAGGACGCGGCCGAGGCGCATGTTGCGGCGCTTGAGAAAGCGCCGCAGCTCGGCTTCGACATCTTCATTGTCTCGGCGCCGACGCCGTTCCAGCCGCAGGATTGTGCCGAGCTGATCGCCGACGCGCCGTCGGTCGTCGCGCGTTACTTCCCGGACTATCCGCGGCTCTATGCCAAAAAGGGCTGGACGATGTTTTCGTCGATCGATCGCGTTTACGATCCATCGAAGGCAAGAGAACGGCTCGGTTTCATCTGCAAGACGAGTTTTGCCGACGTGCTTGCAGCGATCGAAACCGAGGCCTGACCGTCAGGCAGCGCTTGCTGAGGCCCGTGCCAGCTCGCTGGTCAGGTCGCCATACCCGGTGGTCCGGCGCTCATAGGCGAGGCCGAGCATGACTGCTGCCTTCTCGGCGACCTTGTCGAGTTCCGGATCGTCGGTCTGGGCGAGGTAGATCAGCTTCTCGTAATTGCCGAAATAATCCTTGATCAGCTCGGGATGCCTGTCGAGGCCGAGCGGCTTGATGAAGAAGGCCTCGAACTGGCGGCAGAGGAAGTCCGTCATGTAGAACGACATCATGTCGTCGTCGCCGACCTTCGCGTAAGCGTCCATACCCTGGTAGAAGGCGAAGCAATGCGGCCCGGCCATGCGTTCGACGCCATGCTTCTCGATGACGCGATCGAGCAGGCCGCCGGTGCCGCAATCGGCATAGCCGACGAAGATGTGGCTGTAGCCTTCCGCCTTGGCCTTTTCGATCGCCTTGTCCATCGCCGGCGCAATGCGGTCGGGATAAAAATGGAACTCGGCAGGCAGACAGGTCAACTCGAGATGGTCGAGCTTTAGCTGCTGCTTGACGGCCAAAACTTCGCGGGCAATCATCCCGCAGGCGATGACGAGCAGCCTGTCTGTTTGATTCGGTTCCGTTTTTTGCGTCTTGACCAAGTCGGGCCGGCTTTCGCTGCGGGGTTTATTTATCTGTCGAGGGAGACACCGTTCATGAAACTGCTACGCATCGCGCCGATCGCCATCCTGGCCTGCGCGCTCGCACTCACCGCCTGCGCCAACACCATCCGTGGCGTCGGCAAGGACGTCAAATCGACGGCTAGGGCGGTCAAAGACACTGTCAACTGATCGGCAGCCTCGTCCATCATCTGGGAACAAAAAAGCCGCGCTGCAAGGCGCGGCTTTTCCTATCGATCCATCCTGATGCCTTGAGTCAGGCGGACTTGGGGTCAGGCGGAAGCGCGCACGTTATGCTTGCGCTTCATGAAATCCTTGGCGGTCTCGACCGCCACCGCGGCATCGCGGCAATAGGCGTCGGCGCCGACGGCCTTGCCGAATTCCTCGTTGAGCGGCGCGCCGCCGACGAGAACGACATAGTCGTCGCGGATGCCCTTTTCCTTCATCGTGTCGATGACGACCTTCATATAGGGCATGGTGGTGGTGAGCAGCGCCGACATGCCGATGATGTCGGGCTGATGCTGCTCGATGGCATCGAGATATTTCTCGACCGCGTTGTTGATGCCGAGGTCGATGACGTCGAAGCCGGCACCTTCCATCATCATGCCGACGAGATTCTTCCCGATGTCGTGGATGTCGCCCTTGACGGTGCCGATCACCATCTTGCCCTGCTTGGGCGCGCCGGTGGCGGCGAGTAGCGGGCGCAGGATGAACATGCCGGCCTTCATTGCGTTGGCGGACAACAGCACTTCGGGAACGAACAGGATGCCGTCGCGGAAATCCTCGCCGACGATGCGCATGCCTTCGACCAGCGCTTCGGTCAGCACCTTGTAGGGCGCCCAGCCGCGATCGAGCAGGATGCGGGTGCCTTCCTCAATCTCTTCCTTCAGCCCGTCATAGAGATCGTCGTGCATCTGTTGCACGAGTTCGTCGTCGGAAAGCTCGGAAAGGATGATCTCGTCGTCGGACATTTTTCTCGGGCTCCTTGCTGCTTGGACTGACTGCGGCAGCTTAAAAATTGATGCGCCAATACCTAACCCGCCAGGGCCGTGCATCCATAGCTGATTTGCGACTTCCCGCAAAAGGAAAGCGACTGAAAAATTAGCGCTTTTCTTGTCGATTTTGCGACAGGCGTTGGCGCTGGCTGGCCGTTTCGAATAGGGTGCATGGCTACGATCCGGCAAGACGCGGCGGCGAGGCGCCGCAAGCCAATTCGGGCCAGGTTTATAGGAAGCACGATCATGAGCGAGAACGCGGCAGTCGACCAGGAAGCGTCCAATGCGCGACGCGGACGCGGCGCCAGTGGCGGAGCGGCGGCAAGGCGCGCGGCGCGCGCCGGCGGCGGTCCAGGCACCCAGCTCACCTACATCAAGCGCAAGATCAACGTCTATGAAGTCCTCAACGAGGAAGGCCTGGCGCTGATCGAGAAGAATACCGACACGGTGCTGGAAGAGATCGGCATCATTTTCCGCGATGACGCTGAAGCCCTGCAATTGTGGAAAGAAGCGGGCGCCGACGTCAAGGGCGAGCGCGTGCATTTCCCCAAGGGCCTGTGCCGCTCGCTGCTGAAGACCGCGCCGCCCATCTATACCCAGCATGCGCGCAACCCCGAGCGTTCGGTGCAGATCGGCGGCAACGCGACAGTGTTCGCGCCGGTCTATGGCCCGCCCTTCGTGCGCGACCTCGACGGCAACCGCCGCTACGCCACGATCGAGGATTTCCAGAATTTCGTGAAGCTCGCCTATATGGCACCGTCGATCCACCATTCGGGCGGCACTGTCTGCGAGCCGGTCGACGTGCCGGTCAACAAGCGTCACCTCGACATGGTCTACAGCCATATCAAATATTCCGATAAGCCGTTCATGGGCTCGGTCACCGCGCCGGAACGGGCCGAGGATACGGTAGCGATGGCCAAGATCGTGTTCGGCGACGATTTCGTCGAAAACAACACGGTTCTGACCAGCCTGATCAACGCCAACTCGCCGATGGTGTTCGACGAGACCATGCTCGGTGCGCTGAAGGTCTATTCGCGCCACAATCAGGCCTGCATCGTCACGCCGTTCATCCTGGCCGGCGCGATGAGCCCGGTGACGGTTGCCGGCACGCTGACGCAAGTGCTGGCCGAAGTGCTGGCCGGCGCCTCGTTCACGCAGCTGATCCGTCCCGGTGCTCCAGTGCTGTTCGGCACCTTCGCCTCGTCGATCTCGATGCAGTCGGGCGCGCCGACTTTCGGCACCCCGGAGCCCTCCCTGGTCTCCTATGGCGCGGCCCAGCTCGCGCGCCGCCTCGGCCTGCCGTTCCGCACCGGCGGTTCGCTCTGCGCGTCGAAGGTTCCCGATGCGCAGGCGGCCTATGAAAGCGCCAACACGCTCAACTCGACCATCCTTGCCGGTACCAATTTCGTGCTGCATTCGGCCGGCTGGCTCGAGGGCGGCCTGGCCTCCTGCTATGAAAAATTCATGATGGATATCGACCAGCTCGGCATGCAGCAGAAGTTCGCCGAAGGCGTCGATCTGTCGGAAAACGGCCAGGCGATGGACGCCATCCGCCAGGTCGGCCCGGGCAGCCACTATCTCGGCTGCGACCACACCCAGGCCAACTTCCAGACTGCCTTCTACCGCTCCAACATCGCCGACAACAATTCCTACGAGCAGTGGCTTGCCGAAGGCGAAAAGACCGCGCCGCAGCGCGCCAACGATCTCGCTCGCCGCTGGCTG
>JAEKLU010000202.1 GCA_019509685.1 Mesorhizobium sp.
GTCTATTCGGAAGAATCCTTCGGGCCGGTCAAACCAGTGATCCGCGTCAAGGGCGAAGAGGAAGCGGTGCGCGTCGCCAACGACACCGAATACGGCCTGTCCTCGGCCGTCTTCAGCCGCGACATCCGCCGCGCTTTTGCGGTTGCCGCGCGCATCCAGGCCGGCATCTGCCACATCAACGGCCCGACCGTCGGCGACGAGGCACAGATGCCGTTCGGCGGCGTCAAGGGTTCAGGCTATGGCCGCTTCGGCGGCAAGGCCTCGATTGCCGAATTCACCGACCTGCGCTGGGTTACCATCGAGGATCCGGGCCAGCACTACCCGTTCTGAGGGCGATTGCCACTCGGATCCTCGGCAAGCAGTTGGAAAAGCCACTGCCGTTCTGGCATTGCTATTGGTCCGACAGACCTTCCGACGGATAGGCAATGACCTCGAAACGCAACGTCCTTTTCATCATGTGCGATCAGCTGCGCTTCGACTATCTGGGCTGCGCCGGACACAAGAGCCTCAAGACGCCGAACATCGACCGGCTGGCCAGCCGCGGCGTGCGCTTCACCAACGCCTATGTGCAGTCGACGGTCTGCGGCCCCTCGCGCATGAGCGCCTATACCGGCCGTTATGTCC
Source organism: Mesorhizobium sp. (assembly GCA_019509685.1). Next base: position 625 of record JAEKLU010000202.1, read on the forward strand.
GCTCGCACGGCTCGACACACAATGGCGTGCCGCTCAGGGTCGGCGAGCCGACGCTTGGCGATCATCTGCGCGAGGTCGGCGTGCGCACGGCGTTGATCGGCAAGACGCATATGCGAGCCGACAAGGAAGTCATGGAGCGCCTCGGCATCGACAGGGATTCCATCATCGGCGTGCGAGTCGCCGAATGCGGCTTCGAGCCGTTCGAGCGTGACGACGGCCTGCATCCTTCAACCAGGTACGACCCCGATCCCGCCTACGACACCTATCTGCGTGAGCATGGCTTCGACGCCGAAAACCCCTGGGAGCATTGGGCGAATTCCGGTGAAGGCGAAAACGGCGAGAACTTCAACGGCTGGCTGCTCGTCCATGCCGACAAGGCTGCGCGCGTTCCAGACGAGCATTCCGAAACGCCCTATATGACGCGCCGCGCCATGCGCTTCATCGAGGAGGCCGAGGCCAAGGGCGAAGCCTGGTGCGCGCATCTCTCCTACATCAAGCCACACTGGCCCTACATCGTGCCGGCGCCCTATCACGACATGTACGGCAAGGCCGACATTCAGCCGCCGATCCGCAGCGAGGCCGAGCGCGCTTCGCCAAACCCGATTTTCGCAGCCTTCCAGCAGGAGCGCTATTCAACGAACTTCTCGCGCGACGAAGTCCGCGAAACCGTCATCCCCTGCTATATGGGCCTGATCAAGCAGATCGACGACCAGCTCGGCCATCTGTTCGACTTCATGGAAAAGCGCGTCCTGTTCGACAACACATTGATCGTCTTCACCGCCGACCATGGCGACTATCTCGGCGACCATTGGCTCGGCGAAAAATACCTGTTCCACGATGTTTCGGTGAAGGTGCCGATGATCGTCTATGATCCGCGCCGCGAAGCCGACGCCACGCGCGGCACGACATCCGACGCATTGGTCGAGATGATCGACCTCGCGCCGACTTTCCTCGATTATTTCGGCGGCAAGGCCAAGCCGCATGTCCTTGAAGGCCGCTCGCTGTTGCCGCTCATTTCCGGCGAGCGGAAGACCCTGCGCAACTATGCAATCAGCGAATACGACTATAGCGGCGACGCGGCTCGGCTGAAGCTCGCCATGCCGGTATCGGACTGCAAGCTCTACATGATCACCGACGGCCGCTTCAAACTCGTGCACGGCGAAGGCGTCGAGCCGATGCTCTTCGACCTCGGCAATGATTCCGGCGAACTGCGCGATCTCAGCCGAGAGCCTTTGGCAGCTGCCGAGATCGAACGGCTGCGCAGAGCCCTGATGCATTGGCTGGCGTCGCCCAACAACCGCATCACCGTCCCCAACGAATGGCTGACGGACATCGACGACAAGATCGGTCACTTCGATCCGATCGTCGGTTCGGGTGTGCTCATCGGCTATTGGGACGAGGCCGAGCTTGCCGAGCAGCAGGAGGCGCGCCGCCAATGGCTGGCGCGCCGGGACGGCAAATAGCTATCCGAGTGTCAGGCCTGCCTTCTTCGCTTCCTCGCGCAGGAACGGCAGGCCGACCTCGATGACGTCGCGCGGATCTTCCGCCACCGGCCGCCAGACGGCGAGCCCGCCGGCGATGTCGACATCGACATGGTTCATGCTTTCGAGCGTGATCGGGCCCTCATAACCGATGTCGGCGATCGCCTTCATGCAGGCCGCCCAATTGAGCATGCCGCGCCCCGGGACGCCGCGATTGGCTTCCGACACATGCACATAGCCGAGGAAAGGTGCCGCCGCCTCGAAGCCCGAAGCAAAACTCTCCTCCTCGATATGCATGTGATAGGTGTCGAGATGGATAAAGATATTGGGCGCGCCGATGCGCTCGATGATCCTCGTCGCGTCGATGCCGCGGTTGATCAGATGCGTCTCGTAGCGGTTGCAGGGCTCGATGCCGAGCTTCAGCCCGCGCGCCTTCGCCGCCTTCGCCGCGCGTTCGAGGAACCGGCACATGCCGTCGATCTCCTTGCGCGTCGGCGCCCGTCCGGTGGTCTTGCCGATCGCGCCGTAGGTGACGCCGCCCAGCGCTTCGGCGCCCACCTCGTTGCAGACCTTGAAGGCCGGCTCGAGGAAGTCGAGCGCTTCCTCCGGCCGCTCCACCACATCGAGCGAGCGCGGCAGGCCGAGCGACGGGATGAGCTCGACGCCATAGTGGTTGGCGAAGCCGCGCGTCCGCTTGGTGTCGATCTCCTCGGGGCGCAGCAGCGGGATCTCCATCAGCCCGATGCCGAGTTCCTTCAGCCGGTCCATCTGCGGCTCGATCCGCGCGAGGTCCCATACAGGAGCGATGGCGAAAGTGTGCAGTCCAAAAGTGTTCATATCAGCCTCGTTGTTCGTGCGCCGCCGCGGCAGCGATATCGCCGCCGCCGACGATGCGGCTAACGACTTCGTTCATATTGGTGTTGGCGGTGACGAGATCGGCGTCCGCCCTGCCGTGGCGCAGCACCACGATGCGGTCGGTGACCGACAGCACGTCGTTCAGCCGATGCGAGATCAGGATGACGGCGATGCCTTCCGACTTCAGCCGCCGGATGAGGTCGAGAACGCTCTGCACCTCGCGCACGGCAAGTGCCGCCGTCGGCTCATCCATGATGACCAGTTTCGGGTTGAAGGTCAGCGCTCGCGCGATCGCCACCGTCTGCTGCTGGCCGCCGGAAAATGAACCGACGGAGCGGTTGATCGACGGCAGATGCGCGCCGAGCCGCTCGATCATCTTCGTCGCCTGGCGATCCATTTCGCCCTTGTCGACGAAGCCTGGGATAACGCCGAACAATTTCTTCACCGGCTCGCGCCCCAGGAAGATGTTGGAGGCCACATCCTGCTGCTTGGCCAGCGACAGGTCCTGGTAGATCATCTCGATGCCGAGCCGACGGCGCTGTCCGGGATCGAGCGCGAGGATGTCCTTGCCGTCGAACTCGATCGAGCCGGTGTCGGCGCGGTAGATGCCGGTGATGGTCTTCATCAGCGTCGACTTGCCGGCGCCATTGTCGCCGACCAGGCCGACGACCTCGCCGGCCGCGACCGACAGGTCGACGCCATGCAGCACGTCGACGGCGCCGAAGCTTTTGCGGATGCCACGAAGCGAAAGCAGGGTCATACGCGTGACTCCTTGCGCACCTGGTACTGGTCGATGAAGACCGCCAGGATCAGCACGGCGCCGATCGCCATCTGCTGGTAGTAGGATTGCACGGCAAGCAGCGTCAGGCCGTTCTGCAGAACGCCCATGATCAGCGCGCCGATCATCGTGCCGAGGATCGAAGCGCGGCCGCCGAACAGATTGGTGCCGCCGATAATCGCCGCTGTGATGGCGGTAAGCTCGTAGTTGATGCCGGCGGTCGGATCGCCGGCATTGACCCGGGCGGTGAACAGCAGGCCGGCAAGGCCGGCGAGCGCGCCCGACAGCGTGTAGATGATGCGGCGGTGGTGCTCGACGCGAATGCCGGCGGCGCGGGCAGCGCCCTCGCTGTCGCCCAGCGCCAGCGTGTGGCGGCCGAAGCGCGTATAGGCTAGCACCGCATGGGCGACGATTGCCGTCAGCACCAGGATGATCACCGGCATCGGGACGCCGAACGGTCGGCCTTGTCCGATATAGACGATCTCGGGCGGCAGGCCGTAGATCGCCCTGCCCTGCGAGATGACGAGCGCGAGACCGCGTGCAAGCCCAAGCATGCCGAGCGTGACGATGAAGGCCGGCACGAACGCGCGCGTCACCAGCTGCCCATTGATGTAGCCGGCAATGCCGCCGGCGATGATGCAGGCGGCTACCGCCAGCGGCGACCACCAGCCGAGATTGACGGCGACGAAGGCGCCGGCGACGCCTGATAGGCCCATGACAGAGCCGAGTGACAGATCGAGCCCGCCCGAGCCGATGACGAAGGTGGCGGCAATCGCCAGCACGCCGATGGTCGATGTGGCCAAGAGAATGTTGAGGAAATTGCTGAGCGACAGGAAGTATGGCGACAAGAGCGCCATCGCCGCGCTCAGCGCCACAAGCACCAGCAGCGACTCCAGCCTGATGTGGAGCCTTTCAACGGATGCGCGCTGCACCCGAGCCCAGAAGCCGGGCTGGCACCCGAGCCCAGAAGCCGGGCTGCGTCGTTTCGGAAGCCATGTCGTCGTTACCCTTCGGGTAAGGGAGTAGGGCAGTAAGGCAGTAGGAAAACAAGGAAGAGGAGAAACTGGTCGGAAAAGCGCAAACCATTTGCTTCCCCTACTCCCCTACTGCCTTACTCCCCTACTCCCCTCCCTTCCTACTTCACATATTGCAGCATCGGCTCCTTGCCGGCGTCGATCACGTCCTTGGTCAGCACCAGCGTCGGCACGGCGATGCTGTCCTCGACCTTGTCGCCGGCGAGCGCCTTCTTGACGTTCTCGACCGCCTGCTTGCCGACCAGATAAGGCAGCTGCGCCACAGAAGCGTTGAGGCGGCCTTCCTTGATCGACTTCACGGCGTCGGAATTGCCGTCGACGCCGATGATCGTCACCTGTGGGCCCTTGCCGGCCGCATAGACCGACTCCACCGCGCCCAGCGCCATGCCGTCATTGGCGCAGAAGATGGCGACGAGGTCGGGATGCGCGGTCAGCGTATCGGTGGCGATCGAGGCGGCCTTGCCGCGATCCCAGTCGCCCGGCAGCGAAGCGACGATTTCCAAGCCCGGCGCCAGTTCCTTCAGCTTGTCGGCAAAGCCCTTGGCGCGCTTCTCGCCGGTGATGTTGCCGGACAGGCCCTCGATCACCAGCACCGGACCCTTGGCGTCCTTGCCAAGCTTGGAGACGAGATATTCGGCGCCTTGCGCGCCGGCCGCGATGTTGTCGGAACCGATATGGAAGGTGACCTTGACGCCTTCCTTGTCGAGCACCGCCTGGTCGAGATTGTTGTCGAGGTCGACGATCTTGATGCCGGCGTCCTGCGCCGACTTCAGGCAAGGCAGAAGGTTGGTCGAGTTGATTGCCGCGGTGATCATCGCCGCCGGCTTGCGCTCGAGCATGGTGTTGCACAGATTGAGCTGCGGCTCGGCCGCCTGATCGCTCTCGGCCGCCTGCTGGAAATATTTCACGCCGGCTTCCTTGGCGCCGTCCTCGACACCCTGCGCCATGGCGCCCCAGAACGGATTGGCGAGCGTCTTCATCAGCACGCCGTATTCGCCGTCCTCTGCCTTGGCCGCACCTGCGGCCGAGAACGCAAGTGCCACGCCCATGGCTAGCGTAAATCGATTTATTTTCAAGAAACACGATGTCATCCTATCCTCCGTTTGATCCTTTGGCCGGCTGCCCAGGCCAGGGCCGGCGCTTTGCTTCCGTCACGACAATGGGGGCTGTTGTCGGTCTCCTCCCCCGGAATGCGGACCGCTGCCTGGCGAGCCAACGGATTCCCGCATCAAAACCTGGCAAGGCTCGAGCCGCGCCGT
>JAEKLU010000203.1 GCA_019509685.1 Mesorhizobium sp.
GGCGCTGGCGCTATGCGACAACGACACGCCGGTTTGGCTCGATCCGCCGCTGCAGGCAGCCGCCTCCGTCAAGGCATGGCTCGGCTTTCATTCGGGCGCGCCTTTGGCCAACACGCCGGCCGACGCCCATTTCGCTTTGGTTGCCAACCCGGCCGAGATGGCGTCGCTCGATGGTTTTGCCCAAGGCACGCAGGAATATCCTGACCGCTCGACGACGCTGATCCTTCTGGTCGACGATCTCGCTTCGGGCCCGGCGCTCCTGCTCGAAGGCCCTGGCATCGAGAAGACCTCCATGATCGCGCCACCCGGCATGCCGCGCCATTTCGTCGAGCAGTGGAAGCAGAACAACCAGCGCTTTCCGCGCGGCGTCGACATCATCCTGACGGGACGGGACGGCAGTCTCACCTGCCTGCCGCGCACCACCCGCATCAAGACGATGGAGGCCTGACATGTATGTCGCGGTAAAGGGCGGCGAGGCCGCCATCGCCAATGCGCACCGCCTGCTTGCCGACCGCCGCCGCGGCGACCGCTCGGTGCCGGCGCTGCGTCTCGATCAGATCGTCGAACAGCTGGCGCTCGGCGTCGACCGGGTGATGAGTGAAGGCTCGCTCTACGACCGTGAGCTTGCCGCCTTGGCGGTCGTCCAGGCGCGCGGCGATATGATCGAGGCGATCTTCCTGGTGCGCGCCTACCGCACCACGCTGCCACGCTTCGGCTACACCAACCCGGTCGACACCGGCGCCATGCAGGTCGAGCGCCGCGTCTCGGCGACGTACAAGGACCTGCCCGGCGGCCAGGTGCTTGGGCCCACCTTCGACTACACGCATCGTCTCCTCGATCCCGAGCTTGCCGCCGGCGCCGAGGTCGAGACGCCGGTTGAGCGCCCGGTCGAAGCCGAAGCCATGCCGCGCGTCTCCGCGATCCTCGCCCATGAAGGGCTGATCGAGGCCGATGGCGACATGCCGCGCGACCACCTGCCCGGCGACATCACACGCGAGCCGCTGCAATTCCCGATGGCGCGCGACATCCGCCTGCAGGCGCTGTCGCGTGGCGATGAAGGTTTCCTGCTGGCGCTCGGCTATTCGACGCAGCGTGGCTATGCCCGCAACCATCCTTTCGTCGGCGAGATCCGCATCGGCGAGGTCGAGCTCGAGCTCGACGTGCCGGAACTGCCCTTCGCCGCGCCGCTGGGCTCGATCCGCGTCACCGAATGCCAGATGGTCAACCAGTTCAAGGGCTCGGCAAAGGCGCCGCCGCAATTCACCCGCGGCTACGGCCTGGTCTTCGGCCAGAGCGAGCGCAAGGCGATGGCCATGGCGCTCTGCGACCGGGCGCTGCGCGCCGGCGAGCTCGGCGAGGATGTCGTCGCCGCCGCGCAGGACGAGGAATTCGTCATCTCGCATTCCGACAACGTGCAGGCGACCGGCTTCGTCGAGCACCTGAAGCTGCCGCATTACGTCGACTTCCAGGCCGAGCTCGGCCTGGTTCGCCGCATGCGGGCTGAATACGAGGCGCGCGAAAACGAGGACAAGGCTGCCGAGGAGAAGCGGGAGGCTGCGGAATGACCCTAACGTCCGCCGCCACCGAACCACAGGCCGATAAAGCCACGCGCGCCGGCAACGGTCTCGCCGCGTGGAGGCGCCTTTGGCGCGGGCAGAACCATCTTCCACAGCACAAAAGCCACGATGCCGGCAAACACCAGCAGCAGCACGCCAAGATGCAACCAACCGGTAGAATCCATGTGGGCCTGCCCCCGCGTCTTGAGCACCAATACCTTAGCACAGAGCGGACGTGATCGCCATGACCGACATCGCCACCTACAACTTCGCCTATCTCGATGAGCAGACCAAGCGGATGATCCGCCGGGCGATCCTCAAAGGCATCGCCATTCCCGGCTACCAGGTGCCGTTCGCCTCGCGCGAGATGCCGATGCCTTATGGCTGGGGCACCGGAGGCGTGCAGGTCACGGCCTCGATCATCGGGCCCGATGATGTGCTCAAGGTCATCGACCAGGGCGCCGACGACACCACCAACGCCGTCTCGATCCGCGCCTTCTTCAAGAAGGTCGCCAATGTCGCCGTCACCACCGAGACGGCCAAGGCCTCGATCATCCAGACCCGCCACCGCATTCCGGAACAGCCGCTGACCGCCGGCCAGGTGCTGGTGTTCCAGGTGCCGATCCCCGAGCCGCTGCGCTTTCTCGAGCCGCGCGAGACCGAAACGCGCAAAATGCATGCGCTGGAGGAATACGGCCTGATGCACGTCAAGCTCTATGAGGACATCGCCCGGCACGGTCGCATCGCCACCACCTACGCCTATCCGGTCAAGGTCGAGGGCCGCTATGTGATGGATCCTTCGCCGACGCCCAAATTCGACAATCCGAAAATGCATCGTTCGCCGGCTTTGCAATTGTTCGGCGCCGGCCGCGAGAAGCGCATCTATGTCGTACCGCCTTTCACCGACGTGGTGAGCCTGGACTTCGAGGACCACCCTTTCGAAGTGCAGATCTTCGAGCAGCCCTGCGCGCTGTGCGGCGCCGAAAACGTCTATCTCGACGAGGTCATCCTCGACGACCATGGCGGCCACATGTTCGTCTGCTCCGACACCGACCATTGCGAGAAGCGTCGCGAGGACGGCCATCACGGTCACCTCGCGCCTGAAACCCATCTTGTCCTGGGAAAAACGGAGCCGGCCGAATGACCGACGAACCGCTGCTGCGCGTTTCCGCGCTCTCCAAATTCTACGGCTCGCGCGTCGGCTGCGAGAACGTCACTTTCGACCTGTGGCCGGGCGAAGTGCTGGCGGTGGTCGGCGAGTCCGGCTCCGGCAAGACAACGTTGCTCAACTGCCTGTCGACCCGGCTGCTGCCGTCGTCCGGCACCGCCAGCTACCGCATGCGCGACGGCCAGTTCCGCGAGCTTTACCGGATGAGCGAGGCCGAGCGCCGCTTCCTGATGCGCACCGACTGGGGTTTTGTTCACCAGAACCCGGCCGACGGGCTGCGCATGACGGTGTCGGCCGGCGCCAATGTCGGCGAGCGGCTGATGGCGGTCGGCGACCGCCACTACGGCAAGATCCGCGCCACCGCCGTCGACTGGCTGTCGCGCGTCGAGATCGACGAGGACCGCATCGACGACGAGCCGCGCGCCTTTTCCGGCGGCATGCGCCAGCGGCTGCAGATCGCCCGCAACCTGGTCACCGGACCGCGCCTGGTGTTCATGGACGAGCCGACCGGCGGCCTCGACGTCTCGGTGCAGGCGCGTCTGCTCGATCTGTTGCGGGGACTGGTCACCGATCTCGGACTGGCCGCGATCGTCGTCACCCACGACCTCGCCGTGGCAAGGCTTTTGTCGCAGCGCATGATGGTGATGAAGGACGGCCGCGTCGTCGAAAGCGGCCTCACCGACCGCGTGCTCGACGATCCGCGCGCGCCCTATACGCAATTGCTCGTTTCTTCGATTTTGCAGGTTTGACCGCATGATCCCGAAAAGTGGAAGCCGGTTTTCGGGTCAGATCATGCGGAACAACAAAGGACTCTAATATGCCGACGCCTCTCGTTGTCTCCGATGTCGCCAAGAGCTTCACCATGCATCTGCGCGATGGCATCAAACTGCCCGTCGTCGCCGGCGTTTCCTTCTCCATCAAGGCCGGCGAATGTGCCGTGCTCGGCGGTCCTTCGGGCGCCGGCAAAAGCTCGATCCTGAAAATGCTCTACGGCAATTATGCCGTCGACGAAGGCCAGATCATCGTCCAACACGAGAGCGGGCTGATCGACCTCGCCACCGCCAATCCGCGCACCGTGCTTGCCGTGCGCCGCCGCACCATCGGCTATGTCAGCCAGTTCCTGCGCACCGTGCCGCGCGTCTCCGCGCTCGATGTCGTCGCCGAGCCGCTGGTCGAGCGCGGCGAGGACAGGGAAATCGCGAGGGAGAAGGCTCGCAGCTTGCTCGCGCAGCTCAACCTGCCGGAAAAACTCTGGGCGCTGCCGCCGGCAACCTTCTCGGGCGGCGAGCAGCAGCGCGTCAACATCGCGCGCGGCTTCATCACCGAACATCCGATCCTGCTGCTCGATGAGCCGACCGCTTCGCTCGACGCAAAAAACCGCGATGTTGTGGTCGAATTGATCGCTGCCAAGAAGGCGGCGGGCGTCGCCCTGCTCGGCATCTTCCATGATCTCCACGTGCGCGACGCGGTCGCCGACCGTATCATCGACGTCACCAGCTTCGCCGCAGGCAAGGTCGCGGCATGATGAAGCTTTCGGAATCGCCCCTGATCCACCCGACGGCGCAGGTCGAGAACTCGACATTGGGACGCTGGACCGAGATCGCCGAGCGCAGCCGCGTCGCCGAATGCGAGCTCGGCGACTATTCCTACATGATGCAGGACTGCGCCGTCTGGTGCACGACCATAGGCAAGTTCTCCAACATCGCGGCGGCAGTGCGCATCAACGCCACCAACCACCCGACCTGGCGGCCGACGCTGCACCATTTCACCTACCGCGCCTCCGACTACTGGGATGACGCCGAACACGAGAGCGAGTTCTTCGCTGAGCGTCGGGCAAAACGCGTCACCATCGGCCACGACACCTGGCTCGGCCACGGCTCGACCATCCTGCCAGGCGTCACCGTCGGCGACGGCGCCGCGGTCGGCGCGGGCGCCGTGGTGTCGAAGGATGTCGCGCCCTA
>JAEKLU010000400.1 GCA_019509685.1 Mesorhizobium sp.
GTCCGTTTCTTCAACGTCGGCATGGCCGAGCAGAACCTGGTCGCCGTCGCCGCCGGGCTGGCGCGCACCGGCAAGGTGCCGTTCGCCACCACCTATGGTGTGTTCGCGACGCGGCGCGCCTTTGATTTTGTCGCCATCGCGCTCGCCCACTCCAACCTCGACGTCAAGATCGTGGCCGGCCTGCCGGGGTTGACGACCGGCTATGGCGGCACGCATCAGGCGATCGAGGATTTGGCGCTGATGCGCATGATCCCCGGCCTCACCATCATCGACCCCTGCGACGCGACCGAGATCGAGGCGGCGACCGAGGCGATCGCCGGGCATCGGGGTCCAGTCTATATGCGGCTGCTGCGCGGCAGCGTGCCTATGGTGTTCGAGCCGGGCTATCGCTTTGAGATCGGCAAGGCGCGGCGTGTACGCGAAGGCAGCGATGTCGGCATCATCTCGACCGGCTTCATGACCGAAAGGGCACTGGATGCGGTGGATGCGTTGCGCAAACAAGGCATCTCGGCCGGCGTGCTGCACGTGCCGACGATAAAACCATTCGACGCCGAGGCGGTGGCCGAATTTTCCGCTGGCTTCAAACATATCGTCACGGCGGAAAACCACGTTGTCGTCGGTGGCCTGGCGAGCCTTGTCGTCGAGGCCTTGTTCGACACCGGCATTGCCAAGAAAGTAACGCGCATCGGCCTGCCGGACCGTTATATCGAATGCGGCGCGGTGCCGACCTTGCAAGCGAAGTATGGCCTGACCACCGAGGCCGTCATCGCAACGATTGCTGCGCTGAGTTAGGGTTCCGCATGAAGATCACCGAAATCGAGACCTTTACCGTCGGCGCCGGCTGGAAGAATTGGCTGTTCATCAAGGTCCACACCGACAATGGCATCCATGGTATCGGCGAAGGCACGCTGAACGGCTTCATCAGGACCACGGAAGCCGGTGTGCTCGAGCTCAAGCATCTCGCCATCGGCCAGGACCCGCGTCGCATCAATGCGCTGGCCAAGCGCATGCTGGACAGCGTCTCGCTCGATGGCGGCCATATCCATCGCACGGTGATCGCGGCGATCGAAGTCGCCTGTTGGGATATCCTCGGCAAAAGCCTCGGCGTGCCGATCCACCAGCTTCTAGGCGGCCAGCTGCGCGACAGCGTGCTCGGCTACGCCAATGGCTGGTATCGCACCGAGCGCACGCCCGAGGCTTTTCTCGAAGCCGCGAAGGCTGTGCTGGCCAAAGGCTTCAAGGCGTTCAAGCTCGACCCATCTACTGGTGGGAGGAGCCGACCTCGCGCGATAGGCAGGAGACCGTGCACGAGGTGGCGCATCGCTCACCGATCCCGGTGGCGACCGGCGAGATGTACGACACGGTCGGCCAGTTCTACACGCTGGCGGCGGGCGGTGGCGTCAACATCTTTCAGCCCGAGCCGATGTCGCTCGGCGGCATTACGCCGTCAATGCAGGTGGCCAACCTGGCGCTTGCCCATGGCAGCCACATCGCCCCGCACCAGAGCGGCGGCCCGGTGGCGACGGCGGTGTGCCTGCAATTGGCCGCCGCGGTGCCGAACTT
>JAEKLU010000397.1 GCA_019509685.1 Mesorhizobium sp.
CCGCCGAGCACAACGATCAGCTCCGCCGCCAGGATCAGCCCGACCATCGCGCCGATCGGCGCATACTGCAGGGCACCTTCCTTCATCTCGGCGAAATCGACATCGAGCATCATGACCACGAACAGGAACAGCACCATGACCGCGCCGACATAGACGACGAGCAGGATCATCGCCAGGAACTCGGCGCCGGTCAGCATGAAGAGGCCTGCGGCGTTGAAGAAGGTCAGGATCAGGAACAGCACCGAATGCACGGGGTTGCGCGACGAAATGACCATGAACGCCGATGCCACCGCGACAAAGGCGAAGAGGTAGAAAAAGGCCGCCTCTAGTCCACTCAGCATTGGGGATCCCCCGGGTTCCTGTCCAAACAGGACAACCGTCCTGTTTGATTTTTGCCGCCGCCTCCGGCCGCAAGTTTCGTTGTGTCCTATCGCATGTTCCGATCGGGTTGAAAGGCCCGATCGACAGAAACATGCGACACTCTTTTAATCCGGAGGATGATCTGGTCCGAAAAGTCCGCAACTTTTCGGGATCATCCTTTGGACGAGGCCCCTCGCCCCGTCCAAGCGTCGATATCAGCGGTAGGGCGAGTCCAGCGAGATGTTGCGCGCCAGTTCGCGCTCCCACCGGTCGCCATTCGCCAGCAGCCTGTCCTTGTCGTAGTAGAGTTCCTCGCGCGTCTCCGTCGCGAATTCGAAATTCGGCCCCTCGACGATGGCGTCGACCGGGCAGGCTTCCTGGCAGAAGCCGCAATAGATGCACTTCACCATGTCGATGTCGTAGCGCACCGTGCGGCGCGTGCCGTCATTGCGGCGCGGGCCGGCCTCGATGGTGATCGCCTGCGCCGGGCAGATCGCCTCGCACAGCTTGCAGGCGATGCAACGTTCCTCGCCATTGGGATAGCGGCGCAAGGCATGCTCGCCACGGAAGCGCGGGCTCACCGGCCCCTTCTCGTGCGGATAGTTGATCGTCTCCTTCGGCGCGAAGAACTGGCGCATCGACAGGAAGAAGGCGCTGACGAAATCCTGCAGCAGCAGCGATTTTGCGGCTTGGGACAAAGCGGACATCACGCAAACCCCGTGATCTTGAGGAAGGCGGCGGTGGCGACCACAATGAACAGCGAGATCGGCAGGAACACCTTCCAGCCGAGCCGCATCAGCTGGTCGTAGCGGTAGCGCGGCACGAATGCCTTCACCATGGAGATCATGAAGAACACCATGCAGACCTTGAGTACGAACCAGATCAGCCCCGG